>JBAYIN010000005.1 GCA_041665585.1 Patescibacteria group bacterium
AATCCGCGTTCGCGTTCCGCCAAGCTACGCGCCGCGGAAAAAAGATCATAAGGATTATAAAGAGCTTTAAAGAGCAGTAAAGATAAAGAATCACAAATCCTTATAATCCCTAAAGCTCCTTAATATCCTTATAATCCTTCAAATAAAAGAGCAGTAAAGAATCAAATCCTTATCATCCTCAAAGCTCCTTAAGATCCTTATCATCTTCCAAATAATCCTCAAAGCTCCTCATAATCCTCATCATCCTTCCTTGAACCTAATTCTCTCCAATTCGCGTGAAGCTCGTCCCGGCATAAGGCGGCGCACGCTGTCGAACCGCGTCGAAGTTGGTACATTTTCACTGATGGTCGTCTCGGTGCTGCTCGCGCTGGCAGTCTCGCTGATTTACCTCGCACACGCGAATCGCACAGCGACGCGCGGCTACATTCTCAAGAAGCTCGAGATTGAAAAGAATGATTTGCGCACGCAGTCGGAGATCTGGGAACAAAAAGTCAGCGAGGCGAAATCACTGAGCGCACTCGAGGCGTCCGGTGTTTTGTCCAAAATGGTCGATGTCGAAAAGCCGATTTATCTCCAAGCCAAAGCGGTCGCGGCTGATTGAAAAAAATCTAATTTTATGCTATAATTTAAAACAAAAAAACTGAATGACTGCTTCCACATTTTTTAATTTCGTCATTTTTTACGGCGGACTCGCCGCTGCGGTATTCATCGCGCTTTGGTTTACTTCGCTTATTTTGACGCGCTGGATGAATTTTCGCCGCTCGCTGGAGCTGGTTTTTCTGCGCGTCTTGATTCCCAAAAAAGATTCGAAAGACGATCAGGGTCATGATTCCGAGCACGAGCAATTCGGCAGCAGCAAGGAATTCCGCAAAATTACCGGAATCATGGTGCATTTTCTCGAAAATATGCAGACGCTTTTTTCGCGGAAATTGCGCAATCGCTTCCTCGGTCAAAACTTTTTTTCGCTCGAATACGCGATGCTGGACGGCGAACTCAATTTTTTCGTCGTCGTGCCACACTCAGTACGCGAGCTGATTGAAAAGCAAATCACCGGTTTTTACAAAGACGCGGTGATTGACCAAGTCCCCGATTACAACATTTTCAAACAAGGCAACAAAAGCGCCGGAACTTATTTGATTCTCAATAAGTCTTACGCTGAGCCGCTGCTCACTTTCCAAAAGCTCGAAAGCGAGACAATCAATCCAATCATCAACGCCTTTTCGAAAATCACACTCGAAGAGGGCGCGGCTTTTCAGCTCATGCTGCGACCGGTGCGCGCGGGCTGGCGTCAAAAATGCCGCAAGCTGGCGGACGAGCTTTTCACGCGCAAAAAACGAGGCTTCAATATTCCGCTCATTGGTTGGCTCTTTAATTTTATCGTTGTCATCGTGCGTGGTCCAGAGCATCTGACTGGTGGCAAAGACGACGGCATCAAAGCGCAGGTGACGCAAAATGTCCAAGACATGGTCAAACTCATCGCTGACAAATCCGAGCATGTCGGCTTCGATGCGATCATCCGCATCGTCGCGAGTGCGCCGAGCCTGCCGCGTGTGAAGTCGATTTTGCGCTCGATTCGTGCCAGCTGTGAGCAATTCAACGCGCCATCCCACAATTCGCTTTATTTCACGGAATACCATTCCAGCCGCAAAATCATCGAATCATTCATCTTCCGCAATTTCAAACGCGGCGCCATCGCCTGGTGGAAAATGCTCAAACGCGGTGAGACGGCGATGATTCTCGGTGCGGAAGAAATCGCGTCGATTTATCATTTCCCAGACATTCGCTACAACCCCAGCACGATCGTAAAGTGGCAGGATTTCAAAGTCGAGCCGGCACCGCAAAACATTCCGAAAGAAGGTCTGCTGCTCGGTCACAACACTTACCGTGGGACGAAAAGAGACATTCGTATTCAGCGCGATGACCGTCGGCGTCATTTTTATGTCATTGGAAAATCCGGTACTGGTAAATCGACTTTGCTCGAGACGATGATTCGGCAGGATCTGCAAAATGGTGAAGGTGTCTGCGTCGTCGATCCACACGGTGATCTCGTCGAGGCGATGCTGCCTTACATTCCCCGCTCGCGTGCGGACGATGTGATTTATTTCAATCCGGGCGATCTCGAGCGACCGATGGGTCTCAATATCCTCGAAGGCAAAACTCCGGACGAGCGCGAATTCATGGCGCAAGAGGCCCTTTCGATTTTTATCAAAATGTTCGGCGAGGAAATCATGGGTCCGCGGCTGCAGCATTATTTCCGCAACGGCTGTCTCACGCTGATGGAAGACGAAGAAGAGGGCGCGACTTTGATTGACCTCACGCGGCTTTTCACTGACGACGCGTGGCAAAGATACAAAGTCAGCAAAGTGAAGAATCCCGTCGTGCGTTCATTTTGGACGAAGGAAATGGCGGCTTCGGGTGCCCGCGAAAAACAAGAAATCATTCCTTACTTCAATTCCAAATTTGGTCCTTTCATCACCAATGGCTTGATTCGCAATGTCATCGGACAGACGAAATCAGCGTTCAATCTGCGCGAAGCGATGGATCAGGGCAAAATCATTCTCTGCAATCTCTCGAAAGGTAAGACGGGCGAGCTGAATTCCCAGCTGCTCGGTTCGATTCTCGTTGCCAAAATTCAGCAAGCGGCGATGTCGCGCGTCGACATTCCGGAAAAAGAACGCCGCGATTTTTACCTCTATGTCGATGAGTTCCAAAATTTCGTCACGGACTCATTCGCCTCGATTCTCTCCGAAGCCCGCAAATACCGCCTGAATTTGATTGTCGCGCATCAGTACATTTCGCAAATCACCAAGTCGCAAGGCGGCGGCAAAGGCAAACACGAAGACACCGAGATTCGCGATGCTGTGTTCGGCAATGTCGGCTCGATGCTCTGCTTCAAGATCGGCGCGGCGGATGCGGAGACGATGGCGAAAGAATTCGCACCGGTTTTCAGCCAGCAGGACTTGATCAATATCGCCAACTACAAAGCTTGTATTAAGCTCAATATCAATAACGCGACGAGCCGTGGCTTCACGCTCGAGACGATTTACGACCCGACTGGTCGTGATGACGAAGCAGCGGAGGCGATTCGCCAACTTTCCAGATTGAAATTCGGACGCGACCGCGAATTCGTCGAGACGGAGATCTTCAAGCGGATTACGACCTAAGAATTGATTTGGAAACCGAAAAACATTAAAATTTAGCCATTAAAGTATTTTATGAAAAAATTTAAAAACACTTATCGCAAGGGAATTTTAACTTTTATCTCCTACAAAACGAAAGAAAATACTTTTGTAGCTGCTTGTGAGGAGTTGTGTGTTTTAGTTGAAGAAAAAGATGCGGAATTAGCGAAACTTAAAGCGATGGCTCAAACAAAGTCTTATCTCGAAAATGTGGTTAAACAAAAACTCGGGCAGCATCTTCTTAACCAGTCGCTTCCAAGGGAAATTAAAAAAGAGTTTTTAGATTTCTTAAAGAAAGAAAAAGCGGAAAGGTGGGAAAGTTCGATTGAAAGAGTAATAAAAGAAAACGGCAATAAACTCTGTGCTTGTTGAAAATGAATTTATCTCTCAAAAATTGGAAGCCAAAAGAAGTGATTCAGTTTTTGATGGCAAATGGTTTTGTCCAAATTAAAATTAAAAAAAGCGGAGACCATAAATGTTTTTTCAATAAAAATACAGGGGCTTATACAGAAATAGACATGGGTAAGAAATCATTTTCCGCCAGGGAAATGCTTACACTCTCGAAGCAATCAAAAATACTTCGTGCTTTTTGGAAGAAGTAATTAGTTTTTCTGTGTCCACTTCTTCCCATCGGAGCTGAATTTAATTGAGCTGACTTTTGAAGTTTCTAAAATTTCGGCATTCGGCAATTTCGCCAAAACTTCAGGACTCGGATGACCGAAGGTGTTGTCCGCGCTGGCTGAGACGATGGCGATCTCGGGTGCGACGGCTGCGAGAAATTCTGCCGAGCTGGAATTCCGCGAGCCGTGGTGACCGAGCTTCAGAATCTCAGCGTGCAAGTCGGGCGTATTTTGGATTAGCAATTTTTCCGAAGCGGCATCGAGGTCACCTGTCATGACTGCCGCTGTCTCGCCGAAAATTAATCGCGTCGCGATTGAGGTCGTGTTTGTGTCTTCGATATATTTTCCCGCCAAAATTTCTGTGGGCCATAAAAGATCGAGTCGCACTCCCCCGCCAAGCTCGAGGTCAGTCGCGGCATCACCGAGGATGACGGGAATTTTTTGGCGCGTGATTTCGCGCAAAATCGCCGTGTACCAATCGGTCTCATGCTGCACGCCAGTCAGCATAATTCGCTTGATTTTGTAGCGTTTCAGCAACTCCACCATGCCGGCGATGTGGTCGGTGTCGGGATGCGTGAGGATAGCGAGATCGATTCCGCGCTCCCAAAAATTTAGCTCGGCGGCGAGTGGCGCGAGGATTGCGCCCGCCGGACCAGCGTCGATCAGAATTTTTTCATTCGTTGGCGTGCGAATCAAAATCGCGTCGCCCTGACCGACGGCGAGGAAAGTGAGTTCGAGTGTGCCACTTCGGGCATGTGCAAAAGTAAAAACGAAAATGGCGGCGATAGCCACGGAGATTGCGCAGAAATTTCGGACAAAATTTTTCAGCACTCGTTTATTCTAGCTTTTTGACTCGAGTTCGGCTTTGGCGATCTGAAATCTTTTGAGATAATCGGCGGCGCCTTTTGGGAGTTTGTTCGTGCGAAGATATTTTTGAAGTGCGCCTTCACCACAATTATATGCAATTAAAGCATTTTTTCGGCTGCCATATTTCTCGACTAAATCGGCGAGGTGCTGAACTCCGCCTTCGATATTTTGCTTCGCATCACGCGGATTTTCGACACCCAATTCTTCAGCTTTGTCCGGCATCAGCTGCATCACGCCGATGGCACCTTTTCCCGACTTAGCATTTGGGTCGAATCCCGATTCTATTTTGGCAACGGTTAAAGCAAGGCATGGGTTGATGTCTTCTTTTTTACTGGCTTTGAAAATCATTTTAATGATGGCTGATTCACTAATCGGCTCGACGACTTTGGTTTTCGGTATTGGTTTTTTTCTTTCCGGTCTTATGATCTTCGGAGTTTTATTTTCAGCAAAAACAGCTTGCACCTCAGCTCGAAAACTGCGCGACGGTGGTTGCTCTAGCGCGGCTGGAGTCGCGTGAGTGAGCATTAGTGTGGTGAAGACAACCAGGCGTCCTGCAGCGCGTAACTTTTCGTACGCGCGGACACACGGGGAAACTGGCTCTCGCAATGAATGGGATGAGGGCATAATGGCGGTAATTATAAATACTAATACGCAAAAAGCAAGTTTTTTAATTCAGCTTTTCAATTCTGGCAAAGTTCTCTAAAATCGCTCGGCTCTCGGGTCACGAAGTGACCCCGTTGGGGCGAGTAGAGCCAAAGGCTAGGCTTCGCCTCTCAGTTGGTTAGAGCCTGCCTACCGGCAGGCAGGCGTCCCGATGGACATCGGGAAGGTCGGAGTTTCCTTAGTCATCGTTCTCAAGGTAAAAAAGTCATTCAAATTTCGGGCGAGTAGCTCAGCTGGTTAGAGCGCAACACTGATAATGTTGAGGTCGGAGGTTCAAGTCCTCCCTCGCCCACCACTAATTTCATTCCTATGAATAAATTCGACATCAATCCGGATCCGACCGGGAATTTTGGTAATTACGGTGGACAGGTTTTGCCACCAGCGATTGCCACGATCATGAATGAAATCGACGCGGAATATGAAAAAATCAACGCCGATCCGGAATTCTTGGCTGAAATGGATTCGCTGCGTCGGGACTTCATCGGTCGACCGAGTCCGATTTATTTCTGCAAGAAGCTGAGCGCGAAGCTCGGCGGTGCGCGGATTTTCCTCAAGCGCGAAGATCTCAATCACACCGGTGCGCACAAAATCAACCACTGCATCGGTGAAGCCTTGCTCGCGAAGAAAATGGGTAAGACGAAAATTATTGCCGAGACGGGCGCAGGTCAGCACGGTGTCGCGCTCGCGACGGCGGCGGCTTTGGTCGGATTGCCTTGCGAGATTTTCATGGGCGAAGTCGACATCGCGAAACAAGCGCCGAATGTGACACGCATGAAAATTCTCGGTGCGAAAGTCGTGCCGGTCAGCCGCGGACTCAAGACACTGAAAGAAGCCGTCGATGCCGCGCTCGAACATTTTCTCTCCGACCCGCAAAACATTTTTTACGCGATCGGTTCGGTCGTTGGGCCGCACCCTTTCCCCAAGATGGTGCGTGATTTCCAACGCGTCGTCGGCGAGGAAGCGCGCGAACAATTCCAAAAAGCGCAGGGTAAATTGCCGAATAAAGTGATTGCCTGTGTCGGTGGTGGTTCGAATGCGATTGGGATTTTCTCCGCTTTTCTCGAAGATGCCGCAGTCGAAATCATCGGCGTCGAGCCGGCTGGTCGCGGACTCAAGGTCGGTGACCACGCTGCGACACTTACCTTCGGTTCGCCGGGAAATATTCACGGTATGCACACTTACCTGCTGCAGGACGCTGCGGGCGAGCCGAGTCCGGTTTATTCCATCGCGAGTGGGCTCGACTATCCAGGCATCGGACCGCAGCATTCTTTCCTCAAGGATTCCGGACGCGTGCAATACGCGACGGCGACAGACGACGAAGTGCTCGTGGCTTTCCGTGAATTGTCGCAGGTCGAGGGAATCATCCCGGCGCT
Source organism: Patescibacteria group bacterium (assembly GCA_041665585.1). Lineage (NCBI taxonomy): Bacteria > Patescibacteria group bacterium. The sequence goes on from JBAYIN010000005.1 coordinate 6,703, forward strand.
GGAATCAGCACACGCGCTCGCCTACGCTTTCAAGATCGCGCCGCAAAATGCCGGTCAAGATTTCCTCATCAATCTCTCCGGTCGTGGCGACAAAGACATTGATTTCGTAGTCGAGAAAGTCGGCGAAAAGTTTTTTGAGTAAAAAAGCGTTCAGTTTTTCGCTAAAATACTCGGGTGGACGCTGCGCTCAAAAAAATTATCGAGCAAGTGAAAAGTTTCGCACCGGCGGCAGATTTCGCGAAGATTGAGCTAGCTTATGATTTCGCGAAAAAAGCGCATGCTGGTCAGAAGCGTTTTTCGGGCGAACCGTATTTCGTGCACCCGGTCGCGGCGACGCTCAATTTACTGACGCTGCATCCCGACGACGACACAATTATTGCCTGTCTTTTGCACGATGTGATTGAGGATACCGAGACTGATTTATCAGCGATTGAAGAAAAATTTGGACAGACTGTCGCGGGTCTCTGTCTCGATATGGAAAAACTTGGCACGGTGCGTTATCAAGGCCAGGAACGGCAGATTGAGAATCTACGCAAGATGTTTGTCGCGATGGCGCGAGACATTCGCGTCATTTTCATCAAGCTCGCCGATCGGCTGCACAACATGGAGACGCTCGAGCATGTGCGTCCGGACAAGCAAAAACGCATCGCGAAAGAAACTCTGGAGGTTTACGCACCGATTGCCGCTCGACTCGGTTTATTCGAATTCAAGGCGCGGCTGGAAGATCTCGCGTTCAAAACTTTGCATCCGGAGGAATTCGCCAAAATTCAAAAGTCACTCGCCGGCAGCGCGATCGGTCGCAAAAATTTCATCGAGACAACTAAAAAAAAGCTGCAAACGATTCTCGCGGAAGCGGGCATCACAGCGGAAGTGACCGGTCGGACGAAACACCTTTACTCGATTTGGCGCAAACTCGAGCTCAAGCATTACGCTTCGATTGACGAGATTTACGATTTATTTGCGCTACGAGTCATCGTCGATTCGACCGAAAAATGTTACGCCGCGCTCGGCACGATTCACAACCACTTCACGCCGCTCTCGAATCGTTTCAAAGATTTCATTGCCGTGCCGAAACCAAACGGTTACCAGTCGCTGCATACGACGGTCATCGGGCTCAATCGTGATTCGCCGACCGAGATTCAGATTCGGACGCACGCGATGCATGAGCAGGCGGAGCGCGGTGCGGCGGCGCATTTCGTTTATTCCGAGAGGAAGCAGTCAGTCACTGCCGAAGAGTCGAAATTAAAGTGGATTCGCGGCTTGGTCGAATTGCATGAGTCGATGCAGGATAATTCGGAATTTATTTCCTCGCTGTCGAACGACATTTTCGAAGACCGAATTTTCGTGCTCACACCGCGCGGCGATGTCTTCGATTTACCAGCGGGCGCGACGCCGATTGATTTTGCTTATGTGGTGCACACCGAGATTGGTCACCACTGCATCGGCGCGAAGATTGGCGGCAAAATTGCGAAGCTCGATGCGGAATTAAAAAATGGCGAAGTCGTCGAAATCATCACCAGGAAAGATGCGAAGCCGAATCGCTTCTGGCTCTCTTTCGCCAAGACCACTTCTGCGAAATCCAAAATTCGCGCTTATTTCGCCTCACTCGGTCGTAATGAAAATGTCACGCTCGGCAAGGATTTAATCAATAAAAAACTGGCGCGTCTCGGCAAGGCGCAGCTTGATGCCGATTTTTCGATTCTCAAAAATTACAAGAAGCAGAATTTATCCAAGAGGGATCGCGAAGCTTTACTCGAGCGGATTGGCAATGGCAGCGTTTCGTCATCAGCGGTCGTGAAAGATTTGCTCGAGCTGGACGAATTTGCCGTGAAGAAATCCCAGAAAAAGCCGGTGGCGTCATTGCAAGCCGAGCACAAGGAGGACGATGTTTTGATCGAAGGTGTCAGCGGTATCGCGACGAAATTGGCGAAATGCTGCACACCGAAAATTGGCGACGAAATCGTGGCAGTGATGAGCCGCGCGGGCGCGACGATTCACCGTAAGGATTGCAAACAAATCGTGCGTACCGCCGAAGAGCGCAAATTGCGCGCGCAGTTCGCGAGCGATGTGAAATCCCATCTCGTCAAAATCGAAGTCACTGCCAAAAATCGGGTTGGTATGCTGCATGACATCGCCGGAGCGATTGCGGAGATGCAGGTCAATATCGCCGATTTGAGTCTCAAAACCAGCGACAAACACGAAATCATTCACGAGCTCACGATCGAAGTCGAGAACCTCGATCAGCTCGAAAAATTACTCGGTCAGCTCGAGCAAATTAGTGGAATCACGTGCGCCGTTCGGATTTGAGCAGCAGCCAAATTATGCCGCTGACGCCGATGAAAAAAAGCGGCAGCGAGTAGATCGCACCTTTTGGCAGACCGAAAATAAATCCGTCCAGCGGCTCACGCCAAAAAATTTCGACGAGCGTGCGACCGAGTCCGTAAAAAGTCAGAAACGCGAAACTCAGAATTCCCTGGCGCGGCTTCGTCCGAAAAATTAAAAGCAGTAATCCGGCAATGCCGAGATTTTTGGCTGCCTCGAAAAGCTGGCTCGGAAAGCGTGGAGTCGCATCAAAGCTTGGGAAAATCACGCCCCAATCGCCGCCCGTCGGCCGCCCGACGAGCTCACCATTGACGAAATTTCCCAGCCGACCGAAAGCGATTCCGACCGCGGCGAGAATCACGACGATGTCCGAAATTTCAAAAAAACTTTTTTGCCATTTGTGTGCGAGCCAGAAAATCGCGACGAGTACGCCGACCAGTCCGCCGTGAAAGCTCATACCGCCATGCCAGATTTCGAAAAGCTCGGGCGATAAAAATTGCGCCGGTTTGTAAAGCAAAAAATAGCCGATGCGTCCGCCCAAAATTACACCCAAAATCATGCCGAAAAGCAGATCATCAATTTGTTTCGCCGAAAAACTGACTAGCTTCTTTTTCACCAAAAGCTTGAGCCAAAAAAATCCGAGTAGAAAAGCGATTAAATAAAAGACTCCGTACCAGCGAATTTGTATGAAGCCGAGGCTGAGTGCAATCGGATTGAGATTGTCTGTCCAAATCATGCGCCGATTTTATCCCAATTTCGAGTCGCCGAGTCGACACGCGAGTTTTTTTCCGCTGCGTTTTCCGAAATTTCGAGCAAGGATTTTTCCGCGGCGGTGAAAATTGCCGCGTCGGTTTCGAGTCGCAGAATTGTCGCTAAGTCGTTTTCGAGCAAGAAACGGAAGAACTTTTTTTCGCGGACGGCTTGATTTTCATCAATCGCGAAGAAGCCGAGAATCGCCAGAACCTTGGCAAAAAAGGCGATTTTGATTAGCTGGAGTTTAGACTTAGTTACAGAGTTAACCTCCGAGATATCTCGGGGGTTAACAATTGGCAGAAGTGTGACGAAGTCTTGGAAGATTTGGTAAATGCGCGGCAGCGCTTTTTCCGGTGGCGCGAGATTCAGAATCAATTCACTCGCGGCGAAAGCGGCGCGCAGTACGGAGAGACTTTTCGACTCGAAGGCAGAGATCGGACTGGCGTCGGTCAGCAAAAAAAGCTCGCCGCTGCGGCGGTGCAGCCGCAAATTCGTCTCGCCGAAAAGCTCGAGGCTGCCGCCTTTGCGCGATTTGGTTTTTTTGACGCCTTTCGCGAGGACCGAGATTATTCCGAAGTCTCGAGAGAAGATTCGTAAAATCCGATCAGCCTCACCGAAATTTTGCTTTTTCAAAACGAAGCCGGCAGTTTTGAATTCCAAGTGTTAATAGCTAAGGATTAAGAAATAAGGATTAAGAATTAAGGATTAAGAAGTAAGTTTTTATGGTGTGCGAAGCGTTTTAATTTTAAGCTAAAATCAGCTTCAAGCGAGCTTACTAACTTATAACTTATTCCTTACTAACTTAATCCTTTAATGACTTTCGATCATTCTGAGTTTGAGCCGAAATGGCAAAAGCAATGGGACGATGCCAAACTTTTCGCAGCGGCTGATGCCTCCGCCAAAGAAAAATTTTATGTCCTGGTCGAATTCCCCTATCCGAGCGGCGACGGTCTGCATGTCGGTCATTGCCGGAGCTACACCGCGCTTGACATCGTCGCGCGTCAGGCTCGCATGTCCGGCAAAAATGTTCTTTTCCCAATTGGCTTCGACGCTTTCGGTTTGCCGACGGAAAATTTCGCGATCAAAAATAAAATTCATCCGCGCACAGCGACAGACAAAAACATTGCGAATTTCACCAGACAACTCAAATCAATAGGTTTCAGCTTCGACTGGGAGCGCGTCGTCGATACGACCGATCCGCAGTATTACAAATGGACGCAGTGGATTTTTCTCAAATTTCTCGAAGCCGGACTCGCCTACCAAGCCAAGATTCCGATTAATTGGTGCGTCGATTGCAAGATTGGTTTGGCGAATGAGGAAGTCGTCGACGGGAAATGTGAGCGCTGCGGCGGCAAGATTGAACGCCGCGTGAAACAGCAGTGGATGCTCGCGATTACGAAATACGCGCAGCAATTACTCGATGGGCTTGAGACGGTCGATTTTTTGCCGCGAATCAAAGCGCAACAGCAAAATTGGATTGGGCGCAGCGAGGGCGCGGAAGTCGATTTCGCGATTAGTGGACTGACGCGCGGCGAAGCGAACAGGGACTTTCATCCAAGCGGAGCAAATGACTGCGAAGGTTTGTTTCTCCTGACCTGGAACACTGTCGCAGCAAACGGCGACGAGGAAAATGATTCCGAACAAAAAAACTTTACTCCGGGAGAAAAATTAATTGATTCCTCAGAGAAAGCGCGGGCGATTTTAGATGCGCTCGCCGAAGCGGAAGATGCTGCGAAAGATGGCTTCAAAATCTTAGAGGCAGTAGTCGCAGAAAATCATGTGCATGCCGTGGTTTGGATTAGCGAGGAGAGCGGTGGAATCGGAGTAGTCGTGAAAAATTTAAAAGGCATAAGTTCGCGCAGGTTTTGGCAACAAAATCCTCCTCCGCCGCCTCCTCCTCTTAACACCGCGGTATCCACTCCTCCTAACACCACCGTTAACGGTGGTGTTAAAAAAGACAAAAATGATAAATCTCAATTTAATCATCTTTGGCGGCACGGCTACCACTTCTCGCTACTCGCAAAACATGCGAGTTATGAGAACGCGATGAATTACATCGCTAGCCACAAACAGAAATCTAAACTGGCGAGATTTTTTTCCGAGTTGCCGCTCGCAATCCGCGTCTTCACGACGCGACCGGACACTTTGTTTGGCGCGACTTACACCGTGCTCTCTCCCGAGCATGCTTTGCTCGCGAAACTCAAACCGCAGATTCAGAATTGGGCAGAAGTTCAGAAATATATTTCCGCGGCCGCAGCGAAATCCGACCTCGAGCGCACCGAATTAGCGAAAGAAAAGACCGGCGTGAAGCTCGCTGGTGTCGCCGCGATCAATCCGGTGAGTGGTGAGGAAATCCCGATTTTCGTAGCGGATTATGTTTTGGCTTCGTATGGCACGGGCGCGATCATGGCTGTCCCTGCTCACGACGAGCGCGATTTCGAGTTTGCGACGAAGTTTGAAATTGAGATTCGCGAGGTCGTGCAATCAGTCGAGGCTGTTAACCCCCGAGTTAACTCGGGGGTTAAACCGACCGAAAAATGTTTTGCTGGTGATGGAGTTGCTATCAATTCTGGCGAGTTCGACGGACTTCCGACTGCAGAATTTAAAAAGAAAATCGTCGCTTTCCTCGAAGAAAAAGGTGTCGGCAAAAGGGCGATTAATTTCAAGCTGCGCGATTGGGTTTTTAGTCGCCAGCGTTATTGGGGCGAGCCGATTCCGGTCGTGCATTGTGAGAAGTGCGGAATCGTTCCGCTGAATTTGAAAGATTTGCCACTCGAGCTGCCACCAGTCGAAAAATACGAGCCGACCGAGACGGGCGAATCCCCGCTTGCGGCGATTACTGATTGGGTGCAGACGACTTGTCCGAAGTGTGGTGGTGCGGCACGGCGCGAGACGGACACGATGCCGAATTGGGCTGGTTCGAGCTGGTACTTCTTGCGTTACATCGATCCGCGCAACGACCAAGCTTTTGCCGATCCGGCGAAATTGAAATACTGGCTACCGGTCGATCTTTATAACGGCGGCATGGAACACACCGTTTTGCATCTTTTGTATTCGCGCTTTTGGCACAAATTTCTTTTTGATCAGAAACTCGTCCCGACGCCTGAGCCTTACGCACGGCGTATTTCGCACGGCATGATTCTCGGACCGGACGGCGAAAAAATGTCGAAGTCGCGCGGCAATGTGATCAATCCGGACGAGATTGTGCGGAAATTTGGCGCGGACACGCTGCGACTTTACGAGATGTTCATCGGACCATTCGACCAGGCGGCGAGCTGGAGTGAGGGCGGCGTCGCGGGCGTGCGCAAATTCCTCGAGAAAGTTTGGCGGCTTTTCGAGAAGCTCACCAATTCCGTAAATCCCGAGCTCGAGAAATCACTGCATAAAACGATTAAAAAAGTTTCGCAAGATATCACTGGTCGCCACTTCAATACGGCGGTTTCGAGCTTGATGATTTTCGTGAATGAAGCGACGCAGGTCGGTTTGCCGCAGAATCTCGGCGAAGATTTACTTCGGATGCTTGCGCCTTTCGCGCCGCATTTGACTGAGGAAATCTGGGCGAAATTGGGGCACACGACTTCGATTCATCTCGAAAAATGGCCGAGCTTCGATCCGGCTTTGGCGAAGGACGAGACGATTACGCTCGCGATTTCGGTCAATGGCAAACTGCGCGATACGATTTCTGTCGCGGCAGAGATTGGCAAAGACGAGGCGTTGGCTCTGGCGAAGCAGTCAGAGAAGATTCAGAAATGGCTCGACGGTAAGGAAATTAGCAAAGAAATTTTCGTGCCGGGTAAGATGATTAATTTCGTCATCGGATGAAAACAGCGGAGGCAGTCGTGCTCGTCGAGAAGCTGGTTGACGACGAACTGGCGCGTCTGCGCCGCAAAAATTTTCCTGAGCTAGATTCAGTGAGTGTACGAGTCGAAATCGTCGATCCGGAAGACCCCGAAAAATACGGCGAATTCCTCGGTGTGCCGCTTGCGGAATATTCCGTCTTCGACTCGGGCGTGCTCGGCAATGAGATTGTGGTTTTCGCGCGTCCGCTCGTCGCGGACTTCGGCTCGGGTGCGGAACTAGAAAAACAGGTGCGGATTACCTTGCTCCACGAATTCGGTCACGCGCTCGGGATGAGCGAGGCGGAGGTGGAGCGGAGAGGGTTGGAATAAGCAAAGAAATCTTCGCGCTAGGAAGATGATTAATTTTTGTTATATAATCTATTTACTTCTCTAGTGGTATTCAAGAGGGCGTAGGGGAAATAATATGTCTCCTTAATAATGGATAAAAAAATAATTAAACAAGCGGATGGTGATGCTGGTGCGAGATTTGCGTCCGCTATTATAGGGATAGCTGCTTGTGCACAGGTTTCTAATGCGACCCTTAATCAAGAGAGTAATAAGGTAGATATCAGCTTAACTTTCCCAAGTACTTTTCAGGAAAAGAAGCTTTTGAGCATACAGGCGCAAATTAAAACTGGACAGTCGTATCAAACAATTAATCACGATAAAGATACTTTCACATTAAAGGTTGATCGTGAAACAAAAAATACTTTTGCTGCACCTGGCAGCCCTGGAATAATAGTCTATGTGTCTTCTCGCCCTGTTGAGAAAATTTTTTGGCACTCGGTTGATCCCAGACGACCATTCAAGGGAAAAATCAAAATTAATCGTATGCAATTTGTAAGACCTTCTATAAGATACGATCTTACAAGGTTATGTCTGTATTCTGCTTTTAATAACCGCTTGCCAAGACAAACTGTCAGCATAATAGATGACGATAAAATTTTATATAATGCGAAAAAATCTTATAACCAACTTAAAACAGAGTCATTCTTCAATCCCCTGCTTGGGAATGTGGCTGTAACAAGGTTCGCATGGAGACATGTAACCAGAAGATCAAAGACACTGAAGCGAGTAATCTCCACCATTAAGGTAACACCGTATTTAAAAGCTTTTATTGATAAGCATCCTACTCGGTATGTATGTGACAAAATAACCATAAAAAAGAGAAGGCGAATCACCTATGAAACTAGGTATTTACTCTTTTGGTATGCGGACGCTCTTATGATTGCAGGTAGGTCAAATTCATTACTTTTGAGGATGAAAGAGGACATTTCGTACCCAAGCGATTGGGCAAAATATGGAGTAAGCGAAAGAGACATTAAACAAAAAGTAACTTTGGCGAGCTGGTGGCATAAAGAAAATAAATAACGTGCATACCTCGGGATTTCGTACTGACGCTTTTGTATGAAGCGCAAAGCTTTTTACAGTCGCGTCATCTTACCGAAATTGGTGAGATATACACGTTATTCGTGGATTAGTCTAAAATTTTTGTGTAAAAAATACAACAAAAGATGTGAGGACTAAAAATTTTCACTCCCTATCTTTTTCCTTTCTCAATCTTCTTCACCTCTCCTCGCTCCTCCACCTCACTCCAGCGCGTGATTTTTTCCTCGACCTCGGCGCGTGGACGCGCGTATCTTTCGCGAGAAAATTTAATCACTTTTTCGCGCCGACCCGGTTCGATATTGCCGCCGAGTGGCGCCAGCGTCGCTGCGGAAAATGGCTGGCTCGGCATGCCGTCGATCAGGAGTTTGGTGTAGAGATTGTATTTCGGCAGCTGCACGAGATCGTTTGGCAGGGCGATTTCGCTGAATTGCTGCGAGATGTATTCCGCATCGTCGAAGCCGACCTGAAATGCGAGGAGCGAGCCGACATTGCCGAAGACGGCATCGCTGACTTCCTCGGGCATTTGCGCGATGTACTGATTCGCCATCGTGAGATTCAGCCGATATTTACGCGCCTCGGAGAGAATCGTCGCGAAAGCGTCCGTCGCGAAATTCTGAAATTCATCGACATACAGGTAAAAATCAACGCGCTCTTTTTCCGGAATATTGGAGCGGCTCATCGCGTCGAGCTGAAATTTCGTAATAATCATCGAGCCGAGCAAGCTCGAATTGTCCTCGCCAATTTTGCCTTTCGAGAGATTGCAGACGAAGATTTTTTTCCGGTCCATCGCGAAACGCAGGTCGATCATCGACTTCGGTTGGCCGACGATGTTGCGGATGATGGAGGACGAGAGGAATTGTCCGACCTTATTCTGAATCGGCGCAATCGCTTCTGTGCGTTGGCGTTCCTGCATTTTTTCAAATTCGTCCGCCCAGAATTTTTTTACGATTGGGTCGGAAATCTGGCGCACGACTTTTTTCCGAAATTTGTCATCGACGAGCATGCGCGGAATGCCGAGCATCGTCATACCCGGACTTTCGAGCAGGGAGAGAATCGTGTTGCGCAGGATGTGTTCGAGGCGCGGTCCCCAACTCTCAGCGTAGAGTTTCTTGAAAATGCCGACCAAGCCCGATGCGACGACTGAGCTCATCGCTGGATCGATATTTTCGAGCATATTGAAAGCGACTGGAAAATCGCGATCGGACGGATCGAAGACGATGACATCATTCGTGCGGTCCGCGGGAATATTGTCGAGAATCGTGTCGGCGAGGTCGCCGTGTGGATCGACGACCGCGACGCCTTTGCCTGCGCGGATGTCGGAAATAATCATGTTTTCAAGCAGAGTCGATTTACCCATGCCGGTCTTTCCGATGATGTAGACATGGCGGCGGCGATCTTCCTGGCGAATGCCGAAGAGTTTGTCGGCGCCGCGATAATTCGTCTTGCCGAGCGTCGTCACTTCCCGCTCGCGCGCCGGATCAGGCAGGTCGAGTGGCGGTTCGAGCTTCTTCGAATTCACCCAAAAAATGTTGGGCGTCTTCACCTCGAGATTCGGCAAATGGAAAACCGTCGCCAGCTCCTCAGTATTCAGCACGAAAGAATCTTCGAGCGCGCGTTCACGGAAACGGCGCAAAATTTCCTGACCACCGATTTGTCCGATTTCGAAGCCATTCAAATGCGGCTGATTGAATTGGCGAAAGGCACCGGATAGCTCCCGGACTTTGACTCGCGCGGTCGCGCGGTCCGGCAGCGTCGGCACGAAAAGTACGCGAATCGCGACATCGAAAGGCAGCTTCACGACTTTGTCCATCACAGCGTCATGCGCCGACTCGCGGTCGTGGCTCGCACTCGAGAGCTCGTCCAGGACATCACCGCTGCTCATCTCGCTGGAAAATTGAATTTTCGAGCCAGCCATGAGCCCCTGGAAAAAGAAGAGAATATAAAACGGAAAGAAGATGATGCGCGGCCAGAGTGCGCGCGTCATGAAAGCGTGGGCGTAGATTTTTTGCAGGCGGTCGATGCCGAAGAAAATATTTTTGCCGAGGATGCGGGCGCACTTCGTCGCGCGGATGCGCCACCAATTTTGCAGCGGGCGCGCTACGATTTGCACCGCGGCGAGATCATTCGCACCGGGCAATTTCATCAAAGCCGAAGTGATACTCGCGAGCGGATCGACGGCAGTGCGCGTGATTTTGTCTTCGAATTGGGAATGGCGCTTGATCGGGTAAATGTCCGGGTCGGTTAGGCGCAGCTCCGCGCCGAGCGCGTGGGCGAAAGGATCGAGCGGTTCGAATTTTGTGTCGCTCGGACCGAGATTAGCTTCGACCGCCGCCAAACTTTTGGACTCGGACACTTCGGGTAATTCATCGGGTTGGCGAATTTCCACTTTAGGTGGCGCGAGATAATCGGCGACTTCCTCAATCTCGATGTCAGGATATTGTGCGTAAATTTGACCCTCGACGAAATTGCGCAGCTGCCGTGGCGCGTGCACGAAAAATTTGATTTGACCTTCGACGCTCGCGATTTCGAAGGCGAAATTTTCGACGGTGACGCCGCGCAGCTTCTCAAAAAGCGAAATCCGGTGGTCGATGCCGTGCAGTACAGCGAACATTTGCTCGGCGACAATCGGCAATTTTTCATTCAAGCGCGAGACGCGAATCGAGAGCAGGACATTTTTTTGCGCTCGGCGAAAACGCGCTTGCTGGAAGATGAAGAAAATTTTCCCGGCGAAAAACAGCACGATAATTCCAGCCAGAATTATCGCGATTTGGAGAAAAGTTTCTACCATTTTGTTTCAAAAATCTCGCTTATTTTGCCCGAAAAAATGCAGACTAGCTAATTTCTCGTTGTTCATAATCTAACTCTTTAATTCTTTTCCTGACTAGTTCTGCGATTTCTCGATATTCCTCAGACAGAGCTTGGAGACCTTTTTTAATTTCTGGATGTTTATAGTCGTCCGGGTTAAAAAGCAAAAGAGAGTCTTCAATATCTTTTAAATAGTCTCTCAAATATCCGATGTCAGAAAATTCTGCTCCGACGGAATCAAGGATGTTGCCATGAGAATACCAGGCTGAATTAATCTCTGCTCCCCCAGCCGAATCAGCGGATTTAACTAGCGTTGGCAAATTACTCATTTTAAAAAATATCAAGGATTGATTCTAGTCTTTCAGTCTATTTTTTCAAGCGCCGAGTAGAATTGTGAATTCTCCGCGGATTGGTTTGGATTGCAAAAATTCGCTGGCTTCGGTCAGATTGCCGCGAAAAAATTCTTCGTGAATTTTGGTCAGCTCGCGGGCGAATACGACCGACCGTGCGCCGCCCAAGATTTCCGCCATTTGGGAAATGGTTTTCTGGATGCGGTGCGGTGATTCGTAAAAAATAATCGTTTCGCTTCGGTCGCGCAGACTTTCAATCAATTTCGCGCGACCTTTTTTCAAAGGTAAAAAACCGAGAAAAATGAACTTGTCCATGCGCAGTCCGCTGGCGGAGAGCGCGGCGATGGCGGCGCAGGCACCCGGAATCGGCACGACTTCGATTTTCTCCTCGATGGCTTTTCGAATCAGCGCGAAACCTGGATCGGAGATGCCTGGCGTGCCCGCTTCGGAAATCAGCGCGACGGATTTGCCGGCTTTCAATTCTGTCAAAATTTTCTCAAGCTCGCGCTCGCTCGAGTGCGCGTGAAACGCGACGAGTTTCGCGTGAATGTCGAATTTGCTAAATAATTTCAGTGCGGTGCGCGTGTCTTCCGCGGCGACGATGTCAGCTTTTTGCAAAGTTTCAATCGCGCGCAAAGTGATGTCTCCTAGATTACCGATCGGTGTGGCGACAATAAAAAGGCTCATTTTAAGAATTAAGTTGGTAAGGAGTGGTTTGGTAAGTTAGTAAGGAATAAGCTGATTTTAGCTTAAAACTAAAACGCTCCGCACACCATAAAAACTTACTTCTTATTCCTTAATCCTTACTTCTTACTTCTTACTTCTTACTTCTTACTTCTTACTTCTTTTCGGCCTTTTAAAATTTTTGCGTTTTACGGTGCGCTTGAATCTCCAAGAAAAGAGCCAGGTTTTGACACGCTTCCAGACTTTGCCGAGATGCCAGATGAGTCGGCGGCCGTGTTGCGGTGAAATCAAAAAAATTCCGCCGACAATCGCGAGTATTCCTTGGCCGGGGGTGACGAGCATCACGACACCGAGCAAAATCAGTATCACGCCGCCGGTGATTTCGAGAAAGCGTTGGATTTGCTTCTTCATTTTTTACTAACCGTAATGGCGGGTGCGGTGGCGTAATACGGCTCCAAATTAGCCACTTTTTTAAATTTCAAATCAGTTTTGCGTCGCGCTGATAGTTCGCAATGCGTGAGTAATTTGACCGCGTTCCCGACGAGACAAGCTGTCCGCACAGCGGTGAAATTCCCCGGACCGATGATGACGGCGAGCTCGTCTTCAGCTTGGATTTTTAAGCTCACGAGCTTTTGGATTAAGCGTGCGCCGCAATCTCGGCGTGCGTGGGTGAATTGCAAAATTCGTCCGTCGACTTCGAGCGTCGTGAATTCGGCGTGGGTGGGATCGAGCAAAATTTTCACGCGTCGAATTTTACCTTAAAAATCAGCGTTTAGTCGTGATTTTACCGCGTGAATTTTTGCGCAGCTTCGTGAGTAATTTTTTGTGCTTAGTCTTTTGGACGATGAGTGCACAGCGGTGGAGCGCGCCGACGAGATCGCCCATTTCACCAATCAACATTTCGTCGCCTTCATCTTCGAAACGCGCGAGCAGATTTTGCGCCGTCGCAATCAGATTGGAATCGCCGCTGGTGCGAATTTTGCGACAGACAAAATGCGCTTTTTCGTGATTGCTCTCGTCCGGAATTAGCTTGAAGAAACGCATTATTTAGGAATTTTGGGGAGTCGGTGTGAAAACTTTTTGTGATTCGGTTTTTTTGGTATTTTTGACAGCTTCGATGACTTCCAGTTTCTCGAGCAAATGGGAATCTCGCGCGAGCAAGTCCGAGCTGGCTTCATCGACGCGGAGTGTCTGAATCGGATACGGAATGTCGAAGCCGGCAGAAGTCAAAGCTTCGAGAATGTCGCGCGTCAGTTCGGATTTCACCACCCACCATTTCACTTTGCTCTCTGTCCAGTAGCGAGCGGTCAGATTCACAGCACTGTCGCCCAAATTATTTACCAGGACGACGACGGCTGGTTCGGGTTGCACGCTCGTATTTGCGCGAATGGTTTTTTCCATCACGGCACAGGCATCGCGCAGATTGCTGCCGTAGCCGACGCTCATCGTGATTTCGTGTCGGCGGATTGGATTGCGCGTGTAGCATTTCACGACGGAGTCAATCATTTGGGAATTCGGAATTGTGATTTCGCTGCCATCTCCTGCTCGGATTGAGGTAGCGCGGGATTGGATATCGACGATGCGACCAGAGGTCGCAGAAGCTCCGCTCGAGTCTGGATTGACGATGACAAAATCGCCCAAATTAAATTTATTATTCGAAAGCAAGACTACGCCCGCAAAAAAATTCGCGATGAAGCTCTGGAGCGCGAAAGCGACGCCGAGACCGACTCCGCCCGAAAACCACTCCAGCGGCGCGCCCATGATAATCAAAGCAACCGTGATTCCGACCGCAAGTGTGATTGTGAAGGTCATGCGACCATAGAGCACGCGGACTTCTTCGTGACCTTCGCCCTGTCGTGCGCGAATGACCCGTTGCACCCAGGATCGTAAAAAAGTCGCGAGAAAAAAAGTCAGGACGAACATGACAATCCCGACAACAATGTTCGAGACCATGGGCGGAACGACAGTAGTCGTTTCTTTTGTGGCGGCGTAGGCGACTGGTATTAAAAAACTCATAGTTTATTTTTGTTTTGAAATTAGGACAGTTTATCACTTTTGAAAGCTAAAATCAAGCCTGCTGAGCCAGCATGAAACACATAACATGAGGGTCATTGGTTATTGGTCATTTGGTCCAGAGGGTCACTGAGTCACTGAGTCATTAAGTTTTGTGCCAGTTCGAATTTGTAATTCGAACCACATATTTGAGTTAACAAAAAAATGAACGGCTCATTTATGAATTTGAACTTGCGGGGGGTCTTAAATTTTCTTTGCAAAATTTTTCGGGCTTCAGTATTTTTGAGTTTCGAGATTCTGGTTGCTAAAATCAAGCAAATGATTAGCGGTGTGCAAATTTTCGAAATTAAGAAAAACGCGGATGATCGTGGTTTTCTCGCGGAAGTTTGGCGCGCTTCAGAGTCGCAGGGCTTCACGCCGCGACAAATGAATTTCACCGTCGCCCATCCTGGCGTAATCAAGGCTTTTCATTTTCACAAAAAACAATCCGATTTGTGGTTCTGCACTAGCGGTAATCTCGAAGCCGTCCTTTTCGACCGGCGCAAAAATTCGCCCACTTTCGGGCAAACCCAAAAAATTGTTTTGGGCGAGCACCATTCAGCCGCGGTTTTGATCCCGCCGGAAGTCGCGCACGGTTACCGCGTTTTAGGCGAAAAAGCAGCCGGACTGATTTATCTCGTGGATCAAGAATATGATGCTAAGAATCCTGACGAAGGTCGGATTGCTCACGATGATCCGGAGATTGGATTCGACTGGGTAACTAAAGCGCGATGAAACTACTCGTTACCGGCGGTTGCGGATTCATCGGTTCGCATTTTTTGCGGCAAATTTTAGCCGAGACTGATTTTCGCGTGGTGAATCTCGACGCGTTGACTTACGCTGGTCGGGCGGAAAACTGTGCGGATTTCGCTGACAATGCGAATTACGAATTCGTGCGCGGCTCAATCACCGACAAAAAATTAGTTGAGGAAATTATTACGCAGTGTGACGCTGTCGTGAATTTCGCGGCGGAATCGCATGTCGATAATTCCATCGCTCACCCCGAGATTTTCGTCGAGACAAATGTGCTCGGTACGCAGATTTTGCTCGATGCGGCGCGTAAATTTAAGCTGCAGAAATTCGTTCAAATTTCGACGGATGAAGTTTACGGCGATTTGCCGCTTGATTCGACCGAGCGTTTTACCGAGCATTCCGAGCTGAAACCAAGTTCGCCTTACTCTGCGTCGAAGGCGGCGGCGGATATGCTCTGCTTGGCAGCGCACCGGACTTTCGGTCAGCCAATAGTGATTTCGCGCTGCTCGAATAACTACGGCACGCACCAGCTCGCGGAAAAACTCATGCCACTGACGATTTCCCGCGCATTAAAAAACGAACGCATTCCGATTTACGGCGACGGCAAAAATGTACGCGACTGGATTCATGTCGCTGATCACGCTGCGGCGATTCGCCTGATTCTGGAAAAAGGCCGAGTCGGCGAGATTTACAATGTCGGCGCGTCAAACGAAGTCGCGAATTTGGACTTGGTCAAAATGCTGCTCAAAATTCTCGGTAAGTCCGAGGATTTGCTCGAATTCGTCGCTGACCGCCCTGGACACGACCGGCGTTACGCGATTGATTCGACTAAAATTCAGACAGAATTAAATTGGCGACCGACGCACACTGACTTTGCAAAAGAATTAGTGGAAGTTGTCGAGTGGCACAAGAAAATTTTAAATTTTAAATTTTAAATTTGAAATTAGCTACCCATACCGTCGTCGGCTTCCCGGATCTCGCGACTTCGCTCAAAATTGCCGAAATTCTCGCGGCGCATTCTGCGATTGTCGAGCTGCAAATTCCGTTTTCTGATCCGGTCGCGGACGGTCCGACGATCACTGCGGCGAATGCAGTCGCGCTCGGGCAAAAAGTCACGCCGCCCAAATGTTTCGCTTTCGCGGCGCAACTTAGTAAAAAATTTCCTGCGACGGATTTTTTCCTGATGACCTATTTCAACACGATTCTGCATTTCGGTCTGGAAAAATTTGCGGTCGCGGCGCGCCAAGCGGGCGTGCGCGGTTTCGTCGTCCCAGATTTGCCGGTCGAAGAAGCGGGCGAATTGCTCGCGATTTGCCGAGAAAATAAGCTTGATTTGATTTTCGTCGTCGCACCAAATACGCCTGACGAACGACTGAAATTGATTGCGCAAAAATCGACGGGCTGGATTTACGCGACAGCGCGGCTCGGTATCACCGGCTCGGCGACTGAATTCGGCAAGGATTTGACGAAATTTCTCACGCGGATTCGGCAGTTTTCCCAGGCGGAAATCGGCGTCGGCTTTGGCGTGAAATCAAAATCCGATTTACAAAAAATTCAAAAAGCGGGCGGCCAAATCGGCATCGTCGGCAGTGAGCTTTTCCGGCAATTTGCAAAAGGCGGAGTCAAGCAATTAGAACAATTCTTGAAAAGTTTGCGCTAATTTTTCAATGGGTCGTTCAGGAGTCGTGCATTCAGGAAGGTGAAATGTTGTGAGCCATTTTCCTGCCAGAAACGCGCGAAGGCGACGAAAGCGCGACCTTCGATTCCATCATGCATGAGGAAGCGGTCGTTTTCACTGGTGCAGCTTGATTCGAAGCAGGCGCGTGAGTCGCGACTACCGAGCCGGTTGTCCCCCATCACGAAATAATCGTCGGCGGGAACCTTGATATCGATGGTTTCAGCTTTGGCGGCGGCATCACAAAAATTCGTGAGGCAGGTGTTGCCGTAATTTTGTGGCGCGAGAAAACTCTCGTCGAGCTTCTCGAATTCACCGGAGCCTTCGTCAATCCAGACGAACCCTTCGGAAAAACGCAGCGTCTCACCCGGTAAGCCAACCACGCGCTTGATGAGATAATTTTCCGAGTGTGGCGGTTTGAAAACGACGATGTCGTTGCGTTTGTATTCTTGACCGAATAAATAAGGGGTTTTCCAAACGATGATGAATTCTCCGCTCAAAACATTGGGTGTCATCGACTGCTGTTCGACCCGAAACGGCGCGAAGAAAAAGGGCTTGATGACGAGCAGGACGATGGCGAAAATCACAATAACATCCGAAACGAAATCAACCAGCGCGGCCGCGAGCGGCGATAGTTTCTTGTTTTGCGGAAGTTTCATTTCGCGGAAAATTCTCATTGCATTTTTGCGGGCGGATTATACCGGAAAGTTTTTGCTTTCCAGTTTGCTTTTTTACGAGAATTATCGTAAAATAACAAGATTTAAAAAATTAAGATGAGCGATTCTACGACCAACCAGGAATTCGTGGAGCGACTAAAATCTCGGATTGAAGCTGAAAAACAGGATTTAATTTTCCTGCAGCGTGTCGAGCGCGCGGTCTATGCCGTCGCGGAGGACGACAGCCGTGAAACTGAAAATATCGATCTGAGCTCAATTGATCAAAAAATGGCGCAAGCCTGAAAATAAAATGCGACTAAAAACATTTCCCGATAATACCAATCACTGTGCGCCAGCGCGCGTGATTTTTTTCGCGACCACTCCAGAAAATCCCCCGTCAGTCGAGCAAAAAGCTGAGAATGCCGACCAAATGCTGGAGCAGCTAAAAACTGAGTTGAGTAAAAACGAAAACGCGCTTGATCAGAAGCGCACCGATGTTTTGAGAATTTTTCAAAAATTCCAAACTGAAAATCAAAATAGCCAGCTCAAAAATGAAGCTGGGACATTCATGCTGAAGGTCGCGCTGAAATTACAAAACATCGAAGGCAAAGCGAATTATGGCGCTTACAAAAAAATGAGTGCGGCTGACAAAGCCAAAATCGAAGGGACGATGCAAAACATTCGCCAGATCTTGGAAGGGAAAAATTCGCAAGGCGAAGATATGAAAGATGGTGTCACAACTGCCGCAAAAATCGAGGCTGATCGTCAGAAAGTTTTGGCGGATTATGGCGAAACCAAATCGATGTCTGCCGCCGAGAGTTTTGTAGCACAAAAATTGGTTCCTCCTGTTATTGAAAAAAAATCGCCTGAAGCAGCGCGAGTTCCGATAGTCGAACAGTCAGCACAGAAAAATGATTCTCCCGATGTCGCAACGAATCAGACTGCCGCACCAGAGGTTTCTACTGCTGAGACTAATCAGCAAGTCGAAGTTACTGCGCAAAATGTTGCCGAGACTGTTGCTGCGACGATTCAACCGTCGCAAAACGAAGTAGAACCAGCCGAAAAAGACAATTCTTCAAGTCGACAGAATCCGATTGCTGCGGAAATTCCCACCTCCTCGTTTGGTCCGCGAGTCCAGGTCGATTCGCAGGAAGTTGCGCAGCCCACTCCGGCAGGTGCCGAATTGAAAAAAGAGCTGGCGGATCAGCAAATTGCTTTTGCGGTTGAGAAATTATTTAATAATCCTGAAGTAAAAATCGCGAAACTGCCTGATGGCAGTATCTTGGTGAAAGGAGTCGAAACTGATGTGGCAGAAGATGAGCGCGACCAGGCAACAGATGATGCTTACTTAACCGCCGAGGAGGAGGCTTTGTTATTTTTGAAAGGAAAAACTTCCGAGAGTATTCAAAATAATGCTGATGGTACGAGAATTAATGTTAATCAGCACGCAGAAGCTAGATTAGAAAAAGCGACGCGATTCAAGTCTAGATTTGAAAATGGCAAGCTGACAGTGGTCATCCGCGTGCCGCCGCAGACAATCGGGGAAGAAGTCGCGGCTCGTGAATCGATTAATTTTGAGTCAAAAAATTCAGAAATTTCGGAAAGGGAGATTGCTACTGAGGCTGAAAATTTGGCGAATGATCCAACATCAAAATTCGCGAAGCTATCGGACGGGAGTTTCTTAGTGAAAGGCACTTACCGAAACTTAAATCGCCGAGGAATAATCGCGTATCGTAGGAACGCCAAAATGTTTGCGACAGCAGAAGCGACCAGGGATGCGAATTTGGTCCTGGATGCACTTGCTGCCAAACTATACGAACAAACAACTCCTCATGGCGGGACAATTACTACATTTGATGAAGGTTCGAAAAGAGAATTCACCGAAGTTGAA
Source organism: Patescibacteria group bacterium (assembly GCA_041665585.1). Lineage (NCBI taxonomy): Bacteria > Patescibacteria group bacterium. The sequence goes on from JBAYIN010000005.1 coordinate 25,872, forward strand.
GAAGTAAAAATTTCAAATAGTTTCGATCCCTACACTGGTATTGCCACCGTAATTTTGCGTGTGCCGCCACAGTCACTCGAAAAAAAGGTCGAGCCAACAAGAATCCCCGAGCGAGAGGATGAAGACTACTGAATTTAAATCTGCACGAATAGGCCTTTTTTTAGTCTTGCTGGGTTTTCAGACGCGCGCCAAAATTTTGGTTAAAATGGGGGCGTGATTTTTGACCGGATTCTTTTCGCTAGCCATCTCCAGGACGACGAGAAACTTCTCTATGTCGTGCATTCACACTGGTTCGCGGCGTATCGCACACTTTTCAAAGCGGCTTTTTTCGGTCTGGCGATTCCGGCGATTTTTTACGCGATGTTTCCGATTGTTGCTGCGGCGTGGGTTTTTGGAATTTGGGCGGCATTTGGACTGATTCGTTTTTTTCGCGAAGTCGCCGATTGGTATTTCGATGCTTTCCTAATCACGAATCTCGGCGTCGTCGATCTGGACTGGAACGGTGTTTTCGATAAATCTTCGACGCGCATCGCTTTCGACGATCTCGTTGGAACTTCGTATGATAAGAAAGGGGTTTGGCAGAGTATTTTTAATTTCGGCAATCTCGCAGTTCAGGTCGATGGCACAGGTGAGATTAAGCTCGAAAATGCCTGTGCACCACAGCGTGCGGAGAGAGCGATTCTCGATGCGAAAGAGCAGTATTCTCGGGAGCGCGGACTGGAAGACGAAAAAGCTTTGAAGACGATTCTGAGCGGAATGGTAAAACGGCATGTCCGTGGTGAGAAAGAAAAAGGTCACGGACTCGCGGATTTGATCTAGGTAAATTTTAAATTCGAAAAATTTTTCCAGTTTAAGAAACTCAAAATTGGAAACTTAAAAATTCTAAATTGACTAAATCAGTTTTCGTTTGCGAAAAGTGCGGTGCGCGTTCGCCGCGCTGGGCGGGACAATGTTCGAGCTGCGAAGAGTGGAACACGCTCACTGAGGAATCCGTCGCGCCAAAACTTTTTGGTCAAAAAGAGCGACCCGTCGGACAAATCCTGGAAGCGGCGACCGCCGAAAAATTGGCGGCGACTCCCCTCGCGCGCATCGCGAGCGGCTTCGCGGAAGTCGATCGCGTGCTTGGTGGTGGCGTCGTACCGGGCAGTTTGATTTTGCTCGGCGGTGAACCAGGCATCGGCAAATCGACCCTGACGCTGCAAATGGCGGCGAAATTTGCTGAGATTATTGGTAAAACTTTGCTTGCGAGCGGCGAAGAATCCGCGGAGCAAATCGCGCTGCGCGCCGTGCGCCTCAAGAATTCGCATGCGCGACTCCACATTTTTTCCGAGAACACTATCGAAAATATTCTCGCGACGGCGGAGGCGGAAAAGCCTAAATTGCTCGTCGTCGATTCCGTCCAGGTCATGAGCTCGCTCGAGTCCGGATCAATGGCGGGTTCGATTCCGCAAATTCGACTCGTGACGGAGCGGCTTTTACGCTTCGCGAAAACGACTCGTACGCCGATTATCCTGATTGGTCATGTGACGAAAGACGGCGACCTCGCCGGTCCGCGCCTGCTCTCGCACTTGGTCGATGTCGTGCTGACGCTCGAAGGCGATCCGCACCGCGACTTCCGGCTTTTGCGCACGAGTAAAAATCGTTTCGGGGCGACGAGCGAAGTCGGTGTTTTCGAAATGAAAGAAAACGGCTTGGTCGAAGTGAAAAATCCCTCGGCGGCTTTCCTCGAAGGACGAGCCGAAAATCCAATCGGTTCGTGTGTCGCGGCGACAGTCGAAGGCACGCGCCCGCTCCTGGTCGAGGTGCAGGCGCTGACTTCCCCATCGGTCTTCGGTTATCCGAAACGCGCCGCGAGCGGATTTGATTTGAATCGACTGCAATTACTCGTCGCCGTTTTGCAAAAACACGCCGGCATCAAGCTCGACTCGAGTGATGTTTTCGTGAATGTCGTCGGCGGATTTCGCTTGCGCGAACCAGCGGCAGATCTCGCGGTCGCACTCGCGATTGCCAGCTCCAAGAAGCAAATTCCGCTCGCGGTCGATTTGGCGGCTTTCGGTGAGATTGGTCTGACGGGTGAAATTCGTTTTGTCTCACAGACGGAAAAACGCTCGAAAGAAGCCAAAAAAATGGGTTTCACGAAAATCGCGAGCAGCGCGGAATTTCGTTCGCTCGCCGCCGCCGTCAAAAAACTTTTGTAATGAAAAATAATCTGCGCGTTATCGTCGCGGACATCGTGCCAAGTGATTTGCCGAAGCCGGATGCGGAAAAACATTTCGCGGAGTTGGTGCGTCTGATCGAGACACTGGGCGGCATGACCATCGTCAAAATTATTCAGAAGCGCGGTAAGCCGAGTGGCAAGACTTACCTCGGGACAGGCAAGGCCAGCGAAATCGGTGAGCTCGCGCGTGAGCTCGATTGCGATGCGGTCGTCGTGAACGGGATTTTGAAAGGCAATCAGATCTACGAATTGACCGAGCGGATTCCGGTCGTGGTCTGGGATCGCGTCGATGTGATTCTGCGGATTTTCGCGAAGCACGCGACGACGACCGAAGCGAAATTGCAGGTCAAACGGGCGCGACTGGCTTACGACATTCCGAAGATTTACCGGCGCGCGGCGACGACACTTTTCGAGCGCGAGCGCGGCGGCGGAGTCGTGCAGCGCGGCGCGGGCGAGACTGGCATCGAGGCGGAGAAACGCCATATTTTGCGGGAAATTAAAGCGATTGACCAAAAAATTGAGCAGCTCAAAACCGTGCGTGAAAATCAGCGCGCGAATCGCCGCCGCCAAAATTTGCTGACGGTCGCGCTCATCGGCTACACCAATTCCGGCAAGTCGACGCTGCTCAGCGCGCTCACGAAAAAGAAAAATGTGTTCGTCGCGGACAAACTTTTCGCGACGCTCGACCCGCGGCTCGGTGCGCTCTGGCTGCCTAGAGTTCAGCGCAAAATCCTGCTCGCGGATACGATTGGCTTCATCGAAAATCTGCCGCCTGATTTGATCGCCGCGTTTCGCGCGACACTCGAAGAAGTGCGCGCGGCGGATTTACTACTGCTCGTTTTCGACGCGGCGGACTCGCCTGTCGAAATTACACGCAAGCAAAAAGTCGTTCAAAAAATTCTGCAAGATTTGCAGGCGGACACGACGCCGCAGCTGCTCGTCGCGAATAAAATTGATCTCAAAAAATTTCGCAGTGCTGGGATCAAAGTCTCGGCCGTCACCGGTGCGAATTTAGAAAAATTAGTCGCCGCAATCGAGCGGAAGCTATTTTAAAAGGCGTTTCACGACAGCGCGCCAGACCGTCGGCGACAGAATCAGCGCGATGTGTCCGACGACAGCGAGCGCGCGATTTTCCTGCGCGCCAGGCAGGATCGAAACTTCCGGCGGAAAAACAATCGGGTCGAAATGGGCACGCAGCGAGCGAAACTTCCGATTGATTTTGGGATTGGCAGTGAGCGCTTGAATTTTTTTCGAATTAGGCGCGACGAAATCACGATTTTTTTTCAATTCCCAAAAGGCGAATTTACCAAGCGCGCAGCCCTGCAGCGGTGAACCGAGCGTGATGACTTGCGCGACTTTCGCGAAAACTTTGGGGTTTTTTAGCGCGACGAGCGCGGTGATGCCACCGAGCGAATGCGCGACGATTTGCACCTTTTTCGCCGGCAGCGCGAGGATTCTCGCTTCTAGTTTTTTTGCCAAAATCGGGACGGCTGCGTAATTCTTCTCTGCAGGTGCGAGACTGACGGGCCAACCTTTTTGTTCGAGGAATTTTTTCAGCGGTCGCAGACTTTTGCCACTCGCGTAAATCCCGGCGACGAGAACGACCGGTATTCGTTTGGATTTGATCGTCGTGAAATCTCTAGCTCTGCTGCGCGAAAAATATTCGAGCCGCCAGAATTCGGCGCGCAGGCGAAAACTGGCGAGATGTTTTTTTAGCGTTTCCATTTGATCGAACAGCCCAGCGCGGGATTTTGCGCTTCGCGCGGGATTTCCTCACCGGCGAGAATTTTCTCGAGCGCGGATTTTAATTCCGCGCGCTCGACTTTTTCCGGCTGCTGCCAATTGTCGTCGATGCGACCGTGGTATTTCAGTTTGCGCTCAGCGTCGAAAACGAAAATATCCGGCGTGCAGACGGCGTGATATTTCGTCGCAATTTCCTGGGTTTCATCGCGCAGGTAGGGAAATTTCACCGGCAAATCTTGCATTTTCTCAAATGAATCAGCCGGATAATCGGTCGCGTCATTCGAATTGATGCCGACGAATTGGGTGGCGCGGTCGGCAAATTCCACCGCCAACTGATTTAAACGCTCCAAAACTGCCAAAACATAAGGGCAATGGTTGCACATGAAAATCACGACCAGAATTTTTTTGTCCGCGAAGCTCGCGAGCGAATACTGCTGTCCGTCCGCACCGGGCAAATTGAAATCTTTCGCGCTGGTGTTTTCGAGACCTTTGACACTCTCGGTCAGAATCATTGGAAAAAATTAATCGAGAAAATTGCGAATGCGCTCGGCGATACCGAGTCCTTCGTGTTTCACTTTTTGCGCGAAATACATGATGGGCGTGGCACTGATGGCGATTAGGGTTTTGACGACGAGTACGAAAGCGACTGTGCGCCCGAAATTTTCCGCTGTCACACTACTGCCAAGTTCAGGATTTTGGGCAAGCAGCACAAACTGTCCGACAGCTGTGAAGAAAAGCGTGTCACCGGTTTGCGCGAGAATCATCGACAAACCATTGCGTAGCCAGAGTTGGTGTCCGTTCGTGGCTTTTTTCAAAAGGTCGTAAAACCAAACGCCGAAAGTTTGAAAAATAAAATAACTGGCGAGGCTCGCGGCGACGAGGCGGAAGCCCGGTGTGAAAATTGCTGCGAGCGCGGGCTGGGCGCGGTCGAAAGTATTTGGCGCGAAAGCGGTCGTGAGCGACGAGGCGACAAATAGGAAAACGCCTGCGCCGAGACCAGCCCACACGGCGTGTCGCGCGAATTTTTTTCCGTAAAATTCATTCAGCAGATTGATGGCGAGAAAAATTCCGCCGGAAAAAACGATGCCGCCGTTGATTGCGAGTCCGAAAAGGTCGAATTGCTTCAGCGCAAAAACATTCAGCAGCGCGACTTCACACGCCACCAGCGTGAAAAGATAACCGCGCCCGAGGCGAAACGCCAGGAGCGTCGTCGCGAGGACGAGAAATAAAAGTGTGAAAAAAATAGCTTCGTTCGACATCTCGTTGATTTTACGGAATTCAAGCGAACTCGTAAAATCCGCACATGAATTTGAGTTTACAAACAGTTGCGATTCTCGAGAATACGGTTGATCTTTTTTTCCGCGCGTTGGGATTTTTGATCGTGCTGCGGATGCTGCTATCCTGGCTGGCTCCCGGCGCGCGCGGTCAGCTCAGCTTTTTTATTTTTTCCGCGACCGAGCCGATTCTCGCTTTTTTTCGTCGCTTGCCGCTCAGGGTCGGATTCTTCGATTTCTCCCCGCTCATCGCACTACTTGCGCTTGATTTCGCGCGACAAATCTTGCTGCGTATTCTGTTCGCCATCTTCTAGGTTGAATGCTGAAGTTTAGAAACATGGAACACGAAACATGGAGGGAATTTTTAAATTTACGATTTTCAAATTTTCAAATAAAACTCAAGGCTCAACTCAAAAGTTAACCCACCAGATATCTGGTGGGTTAACGACAGGCGTGCGTCAAGGCTAAAAAATAAAACGCTGGAAATCCAGAAACATGGAGCACATAACATGGAGCACATGACAGAATAGTTTGTTCCATGTTTTATGTTCCATGCTCCATAAATTACGAGACTTGAAAATTAGAAAATTCTGCGACGCTCAAATCCAAAATAGTTTTGAGATTTTAGTCAAGCTCAGCTGTTGTGAATTTGAGCTAAAAGGTCATTGCCCTGATTTCACTGCCAACACTCCTAACCTCGGAATTAATTCCAGGGTTAAAAACTAGACGGATAAAAAAATAGTATTGCGATTCTAGTTTCTAAAACGGCAGAATTTTTTCCGGCAGCCCGACGGAATAACGCAGTGTTTTGACTTTCGCGCCGCGTTTGATCAGCGCGTCGCGGACGACGGTCTCGGCGAGGCGCATTTGCGCCGCGATGGAAGAATTCGCGACGGCGATTTGGAGAACGCCATTTTTCAAAAATTTGACTGCAAATGCACCGGCGATTTCCGGCAGCTCGGCGAGAAAAAGTTTTTCACTGACGAAACAAATTTCAGCCGCGGAAAATTTGGCTGCCATTTTTTTTTGGGCGAGCACCGTGCGGAGGACGAATTTGATTGGGATGAAGTTCAATTTGTAATTTTCATAAGCTGACAATATAATCTCAGCTAATTAATTTTACGACAAATGGAAGCAAAAACCGCTGAGCAGTGGGGAAAAATCCTAGACCACATTAACGGCGAAGTAGATGAATTTCTTCAAGACAAGAACACGCTAGTGCAGTCGGTCAGACTATCTTATGCTGAGACAACCAGGCAAAAAGTTCAGGATGTTTTAATCGCTGCCGATCCATATCGCGAAGTCAAAACTTTACGAGATACGATCGTCCGGTTTGTGAAAAATTGTTTTGCACTTTCGAGTCCAGATTTTCGCGCACAGAAAAAAGCTTTCGCTGAAGCTAAGAAATTAATGGCAAAAATCCCAGCTTTAACTCCTGACGAGCAAGAGCTTCAGGAATTCAACCACCGCGCGAGCCTCTGTAACTGATTTTACAAACTTACCTTTTTGGTAAATCGCGAACGATTTCTTGCCACCGACGAGCGCGAAATCGGCGTCTTTGGCTTCGCCCGGACCATTCACGATGCAGCCCATGACGGCTATTTTCAAAGCTTGTCTGTCGGCAGGCAGAGTCTTTTCAATTTTTTCGACGGCTTTTTCGACTTGGCGCACGATGGGAATGAGATCGACCTCGGTGCGTCCGCAGGTCGGACAACTCACGACTTCGATTGCCGGGCGCAATTTCAAAATGCGCAGCAAATCTCGCGCCGCTGCGACTTCCGCGACTGGGTCAGCCGTGAGTGAAATGCGGATGGTGTCGCCGATGCCATCGCTGAGCAAACTGCCGAGCGCGACTGCCGATTTCAAAATGCCGAACTTCGGCGAACCGGCTTCGGTGACACCGAGGTGCAGCGGGTAATTTATTTTCTGCGCGAGCAGACGATTCGCGGCAATCGTCGTCGCGATGTCGGAACTTTTGACCGAGACGACCAAATTGCGGTAGCCGAGCTTCTCGATCTTACGCACATTCTGCAGGGCGGAATTCGCCAGTTTCTCGGCTGGACTCCCGCTTCCGCGGGAGCAAGCTTTTTCGAGTGATCCAGAATTCACGCCGACGCGCAGCGGAATCCCCCGCTTTTTGCAGACTTTCACGACGGCAGCCAACTTGGCAGGTGGAAAATTGCCGGGATTGAGGCGAATCTTGTCGGCGAATTCAGCCGCGGCGATCGCAAGCTCGGCGGAAAAATGAATGTCCGCGACCAAAGGAATCAGCGGAAATTTTCTACGAATTTTCTCAAAAGTTTGGAGGCCGACTTGATCTGGAACTGCGATGCGAAAAATTTCGCAACCGGCTTGCGCGAGTCGCCGAATTTGTCGCACTGCCGCAGGGAAATCGTGTGCGGGCGTGCAGAGCATCGACTGAATCGCGACCGGCTGTCCGCCGCCGATTTTGAGTTTGCCGATTTGGACGACTTTAGTTTGCATAGAACTCAGGTGGAATTTCCGCCGAAAAATTGTAATCTAAAATTTTGAGCTCGCCCGCGTGCAGTAGCATACGCGCATCTTGCGCATTGCCGTAAATCGGGTCACCGACGATCGGCATCCCCACTGCTGCGAGGTGCGCGCGAATCTGGTGCGTCCGCCCCGTCGTGATTTCGACTGCGAGCAAAGCAGTATTATTGTGCAGGCGTCTGACGACTTTCCAGAAAGTCTGTGCCGCCAGACCGATTTTCACGATTTCCATTTTGGGACCGACTTTTTTCAAATTCAAATTAATCTCGCCGGAATTTTCCCGCGGCAGCTTGGCGACGACGGCAAAGTATTTTTTGAAAACTTGGCGCGCCCGAAAAGCGTCTTCGAGCTTACGCGCGGTCCCCGCATTTTTCGCGAAAATGACCACGCCACTCGTCGCGCGGTCGAGGCGGTGGACGACAGTGAGGCGCAGATTTAGCAAAGTCTCGGCGCAGCTGCGCAGATCGTCGCCGTGCGTGCCGACACCCGCGTGTGTCGTGAGTCCCGCCCGTTTCGCGAAGGCAATCACATTTTTGTCTTCGAAAATAATCTGGTTGCCCGTGAGCTCAGAGAAAAATTTGCGCGGATCCGGCAGGAAAACTTCGACGACGGAATTGGCAGTGATTTTCGTTTCGGCTTTCAGTGGAATTTTCGCGACTTTGATTTCGCGCTTGCGAAAAAGCTTCTGCAGAAAAGTCCGTTTCAGAAACGGCAATTTTTCAGCGACGAATTTTTCGGCGCGGATTTCGCGAGTGGTTTTGAGTTCGAGCTTCAACTTCACAATTTTACTCGAAAAAAGTAGAATCTTCGCATTGCTCAGGTAGTCGTGGTAAAAAATCTATCAACTATTAATCCCGAAGGGACCCCTTCGGGGCTATCAACTACAAACTGACTGGGGTGTCGCCAATCACCGCTGAGCGGGACTTCGCTTCGCTCAGGCGGAAGGCATCCCGCCTAGGCGGGACATGCGGGGGCTTAAATTAAAATGAATAGGGAGAATCAAATTGGGGTGTCGTCCCGCTTAGCGGGATAAGGCAGCGGTTGAAAATTTAACTAATTGGGGTGTCGCCAAGCGGTAAGGCAGCGGTTTCTGGAACCGCCATGCGGGGGTTCGAATCCCTCCACCCCAACCAACAAAATGTTCTCGCCACAAAGTGGCGGGGTTATTTTGTTTGGGGTACGAGGGTGAAAACACCCGGGAGCACAATCTTCGAATTTCACGAAACTTTCCGGCGCGTGCCGTCGCGGAATTTTGAATCTCGACAAACTTCGAGCCAGCTTCGAATCCCTCCACCCCAACCAACACGGGCACCCATGCTCGACTCACTTGCCCTAGACATGGGGGTATAATGCTTAGTTCATTATAAAAGGAATATAATTAAACTCGGATCGATAATCATTTTCAATATGACTGCACATGACCCAAAACAGGAAATCAATCAGCTCCAAGAGATTTTATGCAGCCCCTCTAAAAAAATAGGATTTCTTTTTGGTGCAGGAATCTCAATGAAAAAAACCGATGGTACTGACTTAATCATCGGAACAGATGGAATGACTTCCGCCGTGATAAGCGAATTTATCTCTCCGCAAAAAGAAGCGATTGAGCTGATTAAAACTGAAATTGAGACTGATAGTAAAAAATTCAACATAGAAACTTTACTTTCTAAAATTTCTGAAAAGGCAAGGGCGGCTGGCAGTGAAAAATTATGTGGACTGAAAAAGATCGAGTTGGAAAAATTACGAGATGATATAGAAAATGAAATAAGAGAGAAGGTGTCAGTCCACAATACTAGCCATCCATCTCATTCAGAGATTGAAAAAACAAATCACAATACATTTGCGAAATGGATTAAAAATGCGGATAGAGAATTTCCAGTGGAAATTTTTACTACAAACTATGATTATCTCTTGGAGCTTGCCCTTGAAAAACAGCAAATCCCATATTTTGATGGATTTGTCGGTAGTTATAAAGCATTTTTTTGCCCAGAATGGATTGAGGCAGACTCTCCAGTAAAAGATTGGGCAAAATTATGGAAGCTGCATGGCTCCCTTGGGTGGGAACAAAACGAGGTAAAGGAAATCGTTAGAACATCAGGGGTAAGTGGTAAGGCAATGATCTATCCATCGTTTTTAAAGTATGACCACTCAAAAAAACAGCCATACCTGAGTTACATGGACAGACTTTCTTATTTCTTGCGACAAGAGGATTCCGTTCTTTTTATTTGTGGCTATTCTTTCGGTGATGAGCATATCAACGAGATAATTCTGACATCACTTACGCGGTCACGTTCTTCGCATGTGTTTATATTCAAAAACAGTGAATTAGCAGAGAAAGATTTTTTATCTACAGAAATTGCACAAAAAAATTCCAAAGTGTCGGTTTATGCGAAAAGATCTGCCGTCATTGGTTGTAAATTTGGGGATTGGAGACTTGCTTCGAGAGAAGATCAGTTAGATTTTTATAAAGAAGACAAGCCAACAACAGCCAAAGATTGGGATGGTGGCGGAGAATTATCGCTAGGTGACTTTAAAGAATTCGCTGCTTTTTTATCAGAATTTTACAGAAAACATAATGCCCAAAAATAATGAAACATTTATCGGTAAAGTTAGTAGCGTGACTGGTAGCACGCTTGCTATTGAGTTGGACGAAAATATTCGATCAACTCTTCCGATTATTGATGGTGTTTTGTATCGTGTTGGTCAAATAGGTTCTTTTATCAGGATTCCACTTGGTTATGTGAATCTGTATGGCGTCATTACCCAAGCTGGTTCTGATGCGATTCCTGAAAAATTAGTTGAACAAGAGAATATGCGAGGATCTCGCTGGATAAAAGCAACTCTGATTGGTGAAGGAATCGGTAAAAAATTTGAAAAAGGAGTTCTAAAATTTCCAATTGCCGATGACGAAGTGCATTTAGTTACAAAGGACGATCTCGAACTTATTTATGGAGGATTGGACGAAGCAAAATCAATTGCCGTTGGACAGGTGAGCGCATCTGAGAGTCTTTCTGCGAGAATCGACATTGATCGATTTATTAATCGACATTGCGCTATTTTAGGATCTACTGGAAGTGGAAAATCAAACACTGTTTCGGTTATCTTGGAGGCCATTGCGACAAGAAAAGATAAAAATGGGGATGACATAAAAAGCACAAGAATTCTTTTAATTGATCCTCATGGAGAATATGGAGAAATTCTGAGTGAATATAGCCAAATTTTTAAAGTTGGGGCAGATACTTCAAAACAAGAAAAAGAACTTATAATTCCATATTGGGCATTGCCTTTTCAGGAATTCATAAAAAGTTTTCCAGGTAAATTAAACGAAAAGCAGGAAGAATATATTCGGGAAAAAGTTTTAAAGAAAAAAATTGAGGCTTCTAAAAATCTAAATACCGCGCCAAAAGAGGAGGCGATTACGGCTGATAGTCCGATACCTTTTAGCGTTAGGCAGTTATGGTTTGAATTGGATGATTTTGAAAGGAAGACTTTCAAAAAAGACAGAATTACTACCACTCTAGATTCAGCTAATCCTGGAAATGCTCAAAACTTAAAATCTAATAAATACGAACCTGTTGGCATTGGGTCATCCGAGCCATTTTTAAACAACTCAGCACAGGGAGTCTTAGGATTTCTTACTTTAATGAAAAATCGACTTTTAGATACGCGGTTTAGATTTCTATATGAATTGGGTAATTTAACACCAGCGTTGGACGGGAAAATTATAGGCGATCTAGATACTCTCATTCAGGAGTGGGTAGGGGCAGAAAAACCAATAACGATTCTCGACCTCTCTAGTATCCCTTCGGAAATTATGGGATCAATCTCAGGTTCTTTGCTGTCGATTATTTATGAGTTTTTATACTGGGGGCAAAATGAGGATGTAGGTGGGCGTAAAACGCCTATATTGCTGGTCTTGGAAGAAGCCCATAATTACTTAAAATCAGGAGAAAATTCTATTGCCTCGCGTACTGTTCAGAAAATAGCAAAAGAGGGGCGTAAATATGGATCTGGTCTTTTACTTGTAACACAGCGACCGTCAGAATTGGATGAGACTGTTTTAAGTCAGTGCGGATCAGTTATCGCGTTACGAATGACAAACTCAAACGACCGAGGACGTATAAAAAATTTCGTTGAAGATTCTTTGAACGAATTAGTGGAGCTTTTGCCAAGTTTGAGAACTGGTGAGGGTTTAATCATGGGTGAGTGCGTAAAACTTCCAATGCGCACAAAGTTTAGTAAAGCAAAAGAATCCAAAAGCACAGATCCGCTCGTCTCCGAACAATGGAAGAAAGATTTGCCGAATGCAGCAAATTATAAAAAGGTGCTTGAATTTTGGCGTAATAACAAATTTACTTAATTATTTTTTCATTATGGATAGAACTCCAGTCTCATCATCGAACATAGCCGCCATTGGCTATGATTCAGATACGGAAACTTTAGAAATAGAGTTTCTGAATGGCACCTTGTATGAATATAGAAATGTTCCTCAGGTTATTTATGATGAGTTAATGCGTGCCCCATCTCGCGGAATATACCTTAATAAAGAAATTAGGAATGCCTATCCCTACTCAAAAATAGGTTAATAATTTTGTTGTCGATGCCTATCACTGCTTCCGACCTCTACTCGTACACCTCCTGCCCGCACCGCGTCTACCGCGGCGCGCACGATAACTGCCACCTCTGAAAATTATTTCCCTATCTCTATCTCCCCTTCTTTCACCCTCAACCCCACCTTCAAACATCCAATCGCCTCGCGCTTTTCTTCCTTCGTCCCCTCTCGCAAAACTCCCGCTTTCGCGAGGGCAGGCACCCTTCGCATACTTTCGCACATCCACTTTTGGAATTTTCGCCTCGCCATCCAGCACTCCAGATGTGAATTTCTAATCCAAACAGCAATTATTGACGATATGATTACCTATTTAAAATTATCTGTAAGACATTTGCATTACAGATTATTTTAAGTTAAAATTGAGGTGTATTAATTAAAAAAACATGCCTACCCCAACTCTGACTTTCCGCACCAACCTCCGTGATCAAGCGGCTAAAAAAGCTCAAAATATGGGTATTCCGCTCTCTTTGGTTTTGAATAATGCCTTGAGGGTTTTTCTCAAATCTGATGATAGCGTCATTATCGGTAAGCCTCAAATGATTGAGCTTCCAGCCGATTTGCAGCAAAAGGTTGATGAATTGGGTGAACTGGCTCAAAAGGCTGTCGCAAAAAAACTCGCTAAAAAATAATTAATGTTACTTTTACCTCATTCTATTGTTTTTTATGAATTAGAACCCATCGGTGAATTTTTCCCAATTTCATCGATTGTAAAAGCAGCCAAAAAAATTAAAGACGGTCTCGGTATTCCAATTTCGGGTGCTTCGGTAAATTCCAAACTCATCAAAGTTTATCTAACCAGCAAACAAGCAGCAGGAAGGGCGGTTTTTCTCGTTAAGCTAAAAGAGGGATACATTATTCCTGTTGTAGTCAGGCTGAAAAAGGATGCTGTCGGTAAAAATATCACTCCTAAAGATAAAGCTTTCGCTGCTGTTTTAGCAAAAAATCTTGCGCTGATTGCCGAAGATTTAGCCGATGGTAGTTTTGATTTACTGCCTTTGAAATAATTATGCGCTACTACAAAAATCTAAGCCCCAAGGAACGTCGCCGTACAATCTTAAAAGCAGTCGCTTTCAGCGAGGCGATGGAAAATAATAAGGTAGCTTTTTCGCATTGCAGGAAAGAATTGAAAAACTGGACGATAAAAAGTGATTTTTTGCTTATTTAAAGCGAAATGATGCTCACTTTTAAGTTAGAATTAAAATCACTTTTTAGTGTCTCATTTGTCTCATTTTTCTAGGCGACTCACCTGCCTTCTGGCGACTTCGGAAGAATGCCTCTAAAATCCCTGCAGGGTTGTGACACTAGACTCACCTGTTCAACCAAACTCCGAGCTAGCTTCGAATCCCTGTCTGCCGGCAGGCAGGCCTCCACCCCAACCAATAGCTTTTAATCAAAAATCTATGAAAAAGATATTATTGCCGTTAAGCGTGTTGGGCTTAGTCCTGCTGCTTAGCTCTTGCACAAAAAATACTGAACCGAAAAACGATTGTGAGTCAAAATGCGAAGCGGTCTGCGAAATGTGCCTAGAAGCTATTACCTGCGAAGAATGTAAAAATGGATGCAGCGTTTGTGGTGTTGCGGTCTTGGACGAAGTCAAAGAGCAACCGGATTGCGACAAGATAAAAGAAAGAATGTCTCAATGCAATTCACCTAAAGAAGAATCCAATAGCTGCGAAGCAGCATGCAACAATTACAACAAGCAATGCCTCAGCTTGGTTCCGAATGCTAATCAGGCTTTATTTGATCAAGGCTACGAATCATGTATGGCTGAGTGCCAAAACTGGACTGGAGAAAAAATCGACTGCATGGAGACGGCTCAAGACTGCCCGTCGATGACGGAGGTTTGCGGGCTGTAATGCAAAAGACTCTGCTCTGAATAGTCGACGACGACAAGCTCTACCTGCGAGAAGCGAAGTGAATTTAAATAATAGCTCGTGGTAAAATTCATTTGCACTTTTAACCTTCGCACTCATGAATAGATGTATGGAATTGGGCGGACCTGGTGGCTCTCCAGAATGTCTGCATGCTCTTTGGCCGTTCATAATCCCCCTGGTGCTGTGGAGTCTTTTTTGGAAAGGACTCGCGCTCTGGCACGCCGGCAGAAAAGGTCAACCGTGGTGGTTCGTGATTCTGCTGGTGGTCAATACGCTCGGCATTCTCGAAATTATTTATCTTTTCTTGGTTCTCAAAATCAAGCTTGAGAAGCTTTTCAAGAAGTAGCTCATTTCGAGAAATAGCGTTTGCTTAGCTCCCAATCAGCACTCAAAACCTGCACTTGAGTGCAGCCGAGTGCTGTTTTTGGCGATTAATTCGCTTACGAAAGCCATAAATCTGATTTAGGCGGTTATTCTGCTTGCGTAAGCCAAAAAAACGGATTATTCAGCATCTGAGGTCGTCCAAGTGCTGGTTTGCTCGCTGCGGATCACTCCAGAACCTCGAATTTGACCTGACTGGAGAGCTCGCCCGAACGCGCAGTCGCCGTGTGCTGACCGACTTTGGGCTGCCATTCGGTGCGGTAGTCGGGTGCTAGAGCGGTACCAATGGAAGCGCCGTCAATGAACCACTCCACACTGCTGACATCTGCCGCTGCGCGCGCTTCGAAAATAATTTTTTCGTCAGTGTCGGGCACGAGCGGGTCCAGCTCAAAACTGTCGTGGATATTTGGTTTAGTAATCGTGAGACTTGGCTCGGTGGCAGTGGATGCCGGAGCCTGGCAGAGTGGTGAATGCAGGCGCGGCGGTTCTGTCCAGCCGTTTTCACGCGCCCACTTCTGTAATTCGAGCGGAAAAATCGCGAACACTTTCGTCTCAGTCGTTTCTGCCGGACAACCCTTGCCGAGCAGTCCGTTGCGCTGGTCAAGCACGACTGGCTGAAAAATGTCATCCGGAACTCGGGGTTCGGTGCCGGCGCTGAAAGATTCCAGAATTGTCTGCGGACAATACTCCGTCGGTAATTTCCCGGACAGACGGCAAATCGTCGTCGGAATGATTCCGGCTGGTCGCGCGAAATTGTGCGGCGGCAGGCCGCGCGTCGCCGCGAGCATGACTTCGTGAAAAATCGGACCTGCGCCCGTGACACCGGAAGTTCCGCGCATGGGAGAATTGTCCGCATTGCCGACCCAGACTCCGACAATGCGGTCGGGTGTGAAGCCGAGCGTCCAATTGTCGCGCGAATTGCGCGTCGTGCCTGTCTTGGCAGCGACCGGGAAATCGAAAGAGAGTGGCGAATTTTCGCCGAATTCGGGCAGGCGCGCGTTTTGATCCGCGAGCATGTCGGTGATGAGCCAAGCGACGCGCGCATCGAGAATTGGCGTGCCGGACTGAGCGGGTGCGGTCTGAAAAACTTGCAGCGGCAGAGTCACACCGCCGCGCGCGAAGATGCCATACGCCTGCGCCAATTCCAGCAGGCGGACTTCGCCGTCGCCGAGCGTCAGTGCTAGACCGTAAAATTCCGGCTCTTGTTTGAGCGTCGTGATGCCGGCAGCTCTCAGCAAGTTTAATAATTTTTCGACGCCGACTTTTTCGAGGACTTTGACTGCGGCGATGTTGTAGGAATTCGCGAGTGCCTCGCGGTAGCGCACCAGTCCGTGGTAACCGTAATCGTAATTGCGCGGAATGTAGGGATTGCCTTCCTGCGTGAAGAATTGCGTCTCGATGTCAGCGACGGTCGTGGCTGCCGTCTCCCCTGCCGCGAGCGCGAGCGCGTAAGTGAAAGGCTTGAGCGCGGAACCGGGTTGGCGAGGCGCGACCGCGACATTCACTTGACCATTGTTTTCCGTGTCCCAATAATCCGCCGAACCAAGCAGCGCGAGTAATTCACCCGTGTGTGCATCGAGCACGACCACTGCCGCGTCCGTGACATTTTTGTCGGCTAATTTCGCAAGTTCGTTTGTGACGATCAACTCGATTTCGCTTTGGAGCTCGAGGTCAAGCGTCGTTTCAATTTTAACGCCAGCTTGCAATTCCTCAGCGTAATTTTGCTGCAGCCAAGCGATGAAATGCGGTGCGTGCATTTTAATTTTGTCGGCGGCGAGTCTGAGCGGTTCAGCAGTGGCACTGGTGAATTCGTCGGCAGAAATTTTGTCCGTCTCGCGTAGAGCCGTGAGTACAGTTTGTTGCCGCGCTTGGGCCGCCTCAGGATTCACGAATGGATCGAGATTCACCGGCGACTGCAGCAGTCCAATCAGTAAAGCTGATTCTGCCAGACTGAGTTCGCCGACTTGCTTGCCGAGATAAATTTGCGCCGCTGCGCTGATGCCGTAAGCCTGATGACCGAAGTAAGCCGTATTGAGATAACTTTCTAAAATTTCGGACTTGCTCAGCTGTCGCTCCAGGCGCAGCGCGAAATAAGCTTCTTGAATTTTGTAACAATAACCACGGTGCTCCGGCTGCAGACGATTGCGCACGAGCTGCTGCGTAAGAGTGCTGCCGCCCGCGACGATGCGTCCCGCTTGGAAATTCAAATACGCCGCGCGCAGAATCCCACGCAGACTTATGCCCGGATGACTGTAAAAATCGCGGTCTTCTGTCGCGAGCAGTGCGGCGACAATTGTCGGTGGAATATCCGGCAGCGCGATTTTGTCCTGCGCGCCATAATCAGCACTGCGCAGGGAATAAAGCAGCTGACCATCACGAGCGAGAATCTGCGTCGGTTCACGCAGGGCTGGATTCGTCAGATTGCCGGGTAGCGGCCAGCAGAATAGCGCCACCAGCAAGGTCAGCGCTATTCCGAGAACGAACCAACTTTTCTTGAGTTTCATTCTTTGACTTCAAACCAAGTTCCATCAGTCTGACCGAAAGTTTCCGGGAAATACATTTCGTAGGCACGCGCCGGACGCAAGCGGAATTTACCCGGTGTCGTCGCACGCACTAAGTACTCGTATTCGTAAACTCCCGCCGGCAAATCATCGGCGAACAAGAAGACCTGATCATCGCGCAACTCGCGGTGATTGAAGTGCCAGAGATTATTTTGCCAGCATTCGTAGCTCCAGTAGTCTTGGCAGCTGTCAGCGTTGATTGCGCCTTCGAGCAAAGTCTGCTGACTCGTCAGCAAATTCGTGTCGATGGATTCCATACCCGCTGGGAGCGGACTCTCGATGGCGACGAAGTGGCGGTCAGCCGGAACTGTGATTGTGAGCTTCACTTTGTAAGTCTCGCCGAGTTGCGCCTCGGTGAGCGCGGAGTCGAATTCGCCTGACTTCAAAGGTAAAAGTTCACGCACGATACCGAAACCTTCCTCAGCCGGTGGTAAATCATCCGCAGTGTAAAAGTAAGAAAACAGCACATCGTAATAAAGTCGACCCGTGCCCGTCTTGCCAATCTTGATTTCATTGTCTTTACCTTGCTTCAAATTATTGAGCGCAATCTCGACTTCACCGCGCGTCAGAATGTTTTTCTGGTTGAATTGATTCGTCAAAATTTGTTTGCCATTTACGCTGACACCGCTCGTCATATTCGCGCTGAGCTCGCCCGTATTTTTGAGGAATTCGACCAGTGTCAGAATCGACACCGTCGTGGATTGGGTCGTGTCCCAGTGTCCGTCTTCGCGCACCGCGAGCAAGTAGCGGACGATGCGCGGAATCAAAGCATTCTCAGAATCGAGGCGTACGAGCGCCTGTAAAACCGTCGCCGTCGTGCGTGTGTCGGTATTCATGAGCGGACGGTAAAGATCTTCCGTCGCTTCGACGAAGCTCGCCCCGCGCGCTTCGGTCTTCACATTTGCCAAGATGCCATCGAGTAAGGCGCGCGCTTTTTTCAAGCTTTCCTCCGAACCATATTTTTGCAAAGCCATCGTGAGCTGCGCCTGACTGAAGAGCGGCAAATTTTTGCGTTGCTCGTAAAGATTATTCAGCAAGCTGATGTCCGTGCTGCCGCCTTCCGCCAAGACGAAAAGAATGTAAGCGCGCACAGCCAAATCGATTGGCTGTTTCAGATTTTGATTGCGCAATACACCCGTGAGATAGCGGTGCGCGCGATTCAGCACTTCGGCATCGACAGCGTAGTTCGCTTTTTGCGTTTGGTTCAAAGCGAAAACAATGTAAGCCGTGAGATAAGGATAACTTTCAGTGCTCCCCGCCCAGTAGCCGAAGCCGCCATCACCGCGTTGGAATGAATACAATTTCTGCAAACCACTCGTAATGTTATTTTCGAGCTCAGCATCAGTCGTGATTTTGAAAGCTTCGAAGCCTTGTAATTGTGCCACCGCGATATTCGGCAAGAAGCTCGAGACGGTTTGCTCGGCGCAGCCGTAGGGAAATTGCACGAGGTAGTCGAGGCCGCCCGGCAAATAAGTCGCGAGCGTCGGCGAAACACTGATATCCAAATTGCCCGAACTCGCTTCGTCCGCAGTCGGCGCGGACAGAGTCTCCGTCGCGCTGTCTTCAGTGTAGCCAGAAGTTGCCACTGATTGCGGCGTGCCGAAAATATAGACTGGAATACTCTCTTCGATTTCATCGCGTCCTTCAGCCGTCGTCGCCTTGAAATCCAGCGTCAGCTTGTCAGTGCGACTGACGGTGATGGGGAAATTAATTTTGCTTTGACCGCCCGCGGCCACTTTGATTTTTTGGGCAGTCGCGCCACGCGACTCGAAGCCCGCGCCAGTCAGACTCACCGCGAATTCAGCGTCTTGGTCCAGGAAATTATGGACGATGGCACCGAGCTCGATTTCGTCTCCGACCACCGCGAAGCGCGGACGCACGGAGCGCACGATGACCTTTTTGGTTTCGACGATCTCCTCCGCCACCGCACCGAATTCACTCGTGCGCGTGCTGCCAATTGCGAGCAATTTCCAAGTCGTCAAATTGTCGGGCAATTTGAAGTCAATCTGCGCGACACCACTTTGGTCAGTGACGATGCGCGGATTCCAGTAAGCCGTATCCTGGAAATCCCCGCGCTTGTCCGCATTGACATCCGCGCCGCCACCGCCTTTCGAGCCCGGTTTGAAGCGTTCGATTAGGTAGGTTAGCAGTTCGCTCGTCATGACACCGAGTCCGCGCTGCGCGTAAAAATTCTTGACCAAATCCGGCAGCTCGAATCCAGTGAGCGCAAGCACACTCATATCGACCGTGCCGAGCGAGAGTTCAGTTTCAATCGGTTTGCCAGCGGCGTCAGTCGCCTGCAATGTCACGCGGACAGTTTCGCCCGGACCGTATTTTTGTTTGTCGGTCTTGAGCGTGAGCTGCAGTTCTTTCGGTTTGGTTTCGACGAGCAATTTAGCGTAGCCAATTTTGAAAGCGGGTGCGCCCGTGTCGAGTCCGTTTTCATTGAAAGTTTCGCCCGCGCGCGGTTTGATGATGACGACTGAGACGAAGGCATTCGGAATCAAGTCTTTGGTAATCGGAATTTCAATCGACTGCGCATTGCTTGTGATTGTGACGACTTCTTTGCGAATGATATTCTCGCGCTCGACGGTGATGAGCGCTTTGACATTCGCGCCCTGGTACGGCGATTTGACGAGTAATTTCGCCGTGTCACCGACGGCGTATTCCGGCTTGTCTGCAATCACATCGATGCGGTCGTTATTTTCGTGCGGCCAATTCACATAAGTGTCAGACCAGGCGTAGATACTCGTACTGGCTTTCGCTGCGCGACCTTTGCTATCCGCCGTGCTCGCGACCGCGACGAACTGCCCGCCATTTGGAATCTTGATTTTGGCGATTGCCTTGCCATCCGCGTCGGTCGCGACGCTCGTCTCGCTGACGAAAGTATCTTTGGCTGCGTTGTCGTAGTAGTAGCTGCCGTCCACATTTTTCTTTTTGATGGAATTCCACTCGCGGGAGAAAAGTTGGATTTGCACCTTTTGTCCGGCGAGCACTTTGCCCTCAGGCGAGACCGTGACAATTTTTAAGCTGGCATTTTCACCCGGCTGCACGGAATAATCTTCCGGACGAATTCCGACATAGACGCTCGATTTATGCACGGGCACAGAGACGCGGTTGCTGACGATTTGATTATTCGGATCGGTGACATCCGCTTCCAGCGTGAGCACTTGGCTGACGCTTTTGTCGGCGAGATCGACTGGGAAGCTCAGAGCGAGTTTGCCGTCCGCGTCTAGTTCACCGCTGCCTTCGAGGAGCAAGTCGGACGAACGCGTGCAGTCCCACCAGCACCAAGCGTCTTCCAGCGCGAAAGAATACCAATCGTCCGTGTATTGATTGAAAAAATAATCGGTGGTTTTGATGCGCCAATTCACCGGCGCATTCGCGAGCGGCGCGCCAAAATAATAGGCGCCTTCAATGCCGACTTTGATTTGGTCCTTGTCGAAATATTCTGTCGCGGCTGGTGTCAGATCGACGCGGTACTCCGGCTTGCGGTAAGCCAGCACGGAAAATGACGCGCTGCCGTAATTATTGCCGATGTCCGCATCCGGCATAGTTTGCACGACGAGATTGTAATCACCCAAAGCCGCCGCCGAATCGAGCGGTAATTCGTCCGAGAAACTGCCGAATTGCGTGAGATTCAGTGTTTTGTTGTAAATCTCATTACCTTTGGCATCGTTGATTTTGACGAGCGCCTGCCGTTTTTCTCCCGGCAAATTCAGCACGCCGTCGGAATCGCGCAGTCGAACGATACCTTTGAAATGCACCGTGTCGCCCGGACGATAGACCGGTCGTTCGGTGTAAATGTAGGAATCCATTTGGTAATTCGGAAAATCCGTCCCGCGGAAATCCGAACCGAAACCGAAACTCCACGGCTCGATGCCGTTATTCCAATTGCTGCCGATGAAAGCGAAATCCGCGCCGTGTTCCGCCGTCACCCAAAATTCCGGCTGATATTCGTTGTAGGGCGTCGTGAATTTTTTGAGATCCAATTTGGTTGTGAAAAATCCGTCCGCGTCAGTCTTGCCCGTGACGACTTCTGCGCCGCCGAGCGAATTAAATTTGATCAGCGTGTCGGGCAGTGGCGCGCCAGTCTGCAGGTCAATCGCGAAGACGAGTGCCTGTCCGCCGGAGTATTTCAGCGTCAGCCCGATATTCGTCAGCGCGAAATACTGGTAATTAACGATTTCTGAATAATCGCCCCAATCTTGTTTGTACTCTGGCGCCTGCAAAGTCATTACATAAATTCCGGAGGAAAGCGGTTCGCCGGTTTTTTCATTCAGGTCGAATGGAATCGCTTCCCACTCGTCGTGCTTATTTTTGGGCGGTGCGAAACTCCATTTTTGGTAGTCGGCAAATTGGCTCAGATTTGGACTATACTCATAATCCTGGCTGCGCTGATTGCGAATATCGAGAAAATCCGCCAGCGAAAGTTTGGCGAGCGCGACATCCATTCGGCTCACATTCACCGCATTCAGATAATAAATCGGCGCCTTGCCGCTCTCGAAAATTCCAAAATCGCCGGTAGAGTGAATGAAAACTTTTGACGGAATCGGTTCGGTCTTGAAAGTGAGCGCGTAATCCTTGGGCAAATTTTGACCGAAGCGATCGTGGACAGACTGATCGACGGTCAAAGTGTAAGTCGTACTCGGCACGAGCTGCGGATAAAAACTTATTTGTTTCGGATCCCACTGAACTGCACGCAATTCTAATTCGTCCCAACCGTCAACTTTTGGGGAGATTGTGATTTCGCCTGCCAAATCAACATCGGATAGTTCGTTGGAAAATTGCAACTCGATTAAACCGCTTGAATAACTTCCTCTTTCCACGACCATCGCTCCGACCGTCGCGAAATCCACCGGATACTCAGTCGGACTGCCGAGCCCGCCCAGCGTACTCATGATTCCAGCCGCGACCGTGACGGTGTAATTCGCGTCGAGTGCGAGCGGCACGGCTGGCTCGACGACGAGCACCGTTTCATCCGTCATCATTTTTTTATCGACTTCCTTTGTGCCGTAGCTGATGTTTTTAATCTTGAGTGGAACTGTCGAGTTCAGTTGCGGATTTTTGGGATTTAATTTTTTCTGCGCCAGTGTGATTTTTTCGTCCGCACTCGCGAGGTCGATTGGCAGATTGAAATTCAGCTCAATCTTGCTGCTCGGTCCAGCTTCCCGACTGCCCGGTGCCGGATTAGTACTCACGACCTGCGGACGCACCGTGTCGAAGCTGAAACTAAAATCCTCCGTCGTCGGATCACCCGAGAGCGTCGTGAGTCCCGTCGGAATAGAGACGGTGAAGTGTGTTGCCGGCGGAAGTTTCTCTGTCGGTACGAATTTCGCCGTCGTCGTACCGAGCCAGCGCCAGCGACCGGAAATTTCCGGCGTAAGCTTGACCGACCAATTCTCAGGATTCGTCTTATTTTGAACGATGGTCAGCGGCACCATCGGTCGATCGAAGACCAGCGTGATTTCCGCGTCCACGGGAATTTCTGTGGTCGCGTCAGCGGGAGCATGCGTGGCGAGAATCGGATCGCCGGAAACTGTGAATTGATATTCCAGCGTTTTGCCGAGACGCTGACCGTCAGCGCGCAAGGCCTGTCGATCCAGCTCAAATTTGTAAACTGCCTGCAGAGTCAGACTGCCGGCGGGGTCGAAGACGAGCGTCTGATCATCGAGCCACTTCAAATCGCCCGCGAGCCCAACAGGAATAGTTAAATTTTCTTCGACGCTTCGGCGATCCATCGCGAAAGGCAAACCGAAACGCAAGTCCGAACCAGCGGCGACTTTTTGATTTTGGTCGAAGCTGAATTGTGGAGTGGGACTTTGCCGCAAAAATAGAGCCAATCCGAGCGCCACCAAAATCACGGCAGCAATGCCGAGCAGAATTTTTGGTTTAAAAAACTGGAACCAAAGTCTTTGCAAATTCAGGGTGGGCATTGGGGTGAGCTAAAACACAGCTATTTTACATAAGCCCTTCAGGGTTTGCTTTGAAATCGAGCTGAAGAATTCATTTTTTACTCAGAACCATCAGCACACCGACAATCACAGGCTGATGCAAAAGATAAATCCAGAGCGAATTGCGCCCGAGCAACGCCCCGCAAGCACCGATTTTATTATCCTGCAGCCAGGTGAAATCGAAACTGAATTGGCGCTTGAAATTTTTGTAAGCCAGCTTGGCAAAGAAAATTCCCAGCAAGACAAAACCAAACCAAGGTAGTAGCGGAAAGTAGTCCAAGGTATTTAGATTTTCATTCCAAAAAATTAGGCTGCAGTAATTCAAAATTGCTTCGCTCAAAAAAAGCGGCAAGGAAATTCCCAGAATGAGGCAAATCAGCCCCAGAATCAGATTGGCAAAATGGTAACGCACCAGCGGCAAGGCCAGCAGAATCGCCACTGCGATGAAGTGCAAAACTCCGAAAAAAATATAACTCCCGGGACTATAAAGCCGAGTGACCAAGGTGATTAGCAGAGCGAAAAAAATCAGCGATATCGCCCGCACTACATTTCTTTTGTAAAAAGAAATAAGTTCCCCTGCTTGCTGATGTCTAAGATAAGACAATTGCAACGAGACGCCCACCAAGAAGATGAAAACCGTAGCCGTAATCCGCTCAAACGCAATCCAAAAAAATGAATCGAGCGTGAATTTAACTAGATCTAGATAATTGAGATCAAAAATCAAATGGAAGACAATCATCAGCAGCACTGCCACCCCACGCAAAAAATCAACTTCGACGAAGCGTGCAGGGCGATTTTTGGTCGAAGTAGAATTCATGAAAGCGAAGTTATTCTACACAAGCCGCTGAAAAACTTGCTCTGAAATAATGCTCGGAGAAATCACCAACGATAGCTACGCCCAAATTTCAAAATTAATTCCAGGCTTGAGCTGTGAAAAATTTTTGAATTTTCAAGTCTCTGTGGGGTAATTTTTAATTCTTAATTTTGTAATTTTTAAATAAATTTCAATTTCTAATTTTTAGAAATTTGGATTTAGGATTTATTTATAAAATTAAAAATTGTAAAAATTTAAAAATTTGTAGCCTTCTGTAAGTTCAAGTAACCCACTACTTTGCACCAGCATTTCCTTCCGTTAACCCACCAGATATCTGGCGGGTTAACTGGGGCAGTACCACGGTTTTTATTGCGACTGGAAATAGTGGGTTAACTTCGGGACAACTTACTCCTTATTTCTTAATCCTTATAACTTAAAGACTTAGCGACTTAATGACCCTCCGAACCCATGACACAATGACCTTCCGAACCCATGACCCATGACCTTCCGAACCAAATGACTCAATGACTTAACGACCAATGCCTATCCAAATCGGTTCACACATCCTTGAATTTTGGGTCGATTTCTGCTAAACTTAGGAGATTTAAAAACTTAAAAAATGAAAAACACAAAAATCTTTTCAGCCCTAACAGCGTTCATTGTCGCAATTTTGGGTGTTTCATCCGTTTTCGCCTCAGGTGAATATCTGCCCGATGTCGAAAATGTAGTGGCGACGCCGGTAGTGGGTGGCATCCAATTAGCATGGGATTCGGTCGCGGGAGCCAATCAATACACGCTTTATTACGGGACGACTAGTATCAATACTGATGGTGCCACTTACGAAAAAAGTATCTTGCTCGATAATGTGACGAAATACCTACTTACAGGGCTTACTCCGGAAACTAAGTATTATATCGCCGTAGCTGCCGATGACTCGACCGGATCGCGTCTTGGTAGTTTTAATTATTCCGAGGAAGTTTCAGTCACGACACTCTCAGAGCAACCGGTGGCTGTCGAACCAACACCTGCGATAGTCGAGCCGACACCACCTGCCGTTATTGAACCGATCCCTGCGGTTGATCCGCTCGCCAGTATTACGACGCAATCAGAAATAACTGCGATACCCACACTGGAGACAACAGAAAGCATCACGGAAATCAGCGCTCCAGTCGAAGATTTAGTTGGTCAAAAATTCAACGCATCAGGCGAAGTCGAGCCTAGTACTGCGCCGGAAGATTTGCCGAAATCCGGACCAGAACTCGCGCTCGTATTTCTCGTGAGCGGCGCCGGCACATACCTATGGCGCAAATATCGGAAATAATTCCGAACTTAAGCACTCATAAAAAAGACCTTCATACGAAGGTCTTTTTTTAATCTTGATATCAAACCGGAACCTCGAAACCATTTTGGAATTGAGCGGCGCAAAATTTTCGCATTCTCAAGTCTCGTAATTTACGAAATAATTTCCATTAGAAACGCGCATCAGGGCGTTGCTACCGCAAGCCCTGGAATTTCCAGCGTCTGGATTTTTTGCCAAAGTTTATCCACGCTTGCCATTAAATCACAGTACTTATGACTTATGACCCTCGAACCCATGACCCATGACCCTCCGAACCCAATAGCCAATAACCCTCCGAACCCATGACCCATGACCCTCCGAACCCATGACCCATGACCCTCCGAACCCATGACCCTCCGAACCAAATGACTTAAAGACTCAATGACTAAACCACTCAACGACTCAATAAGTGTTTCGCGTTGTCAGCTGGCTTACTTATTTTCAGCTGGAAAATAACGCTCAACAAATTTTTTACACAAATCAATGTTTTCCAAAACACGCTCTTCGCTACCGACACCAAGCGATTTCGGATTGAGCTTGAGAGTCAGGATGCCGTTGAATTTATCGCGCGCCAAATGAATCAAGAAGCTCTCTAGTGGCACAGTGCCGTTCGCCAACAAGGTGTGTTTCATCTCGTGCTGTGCATTGGCCAAGTGAATCTGGCGAATTTTTGGGCGGAAAATTGAATAGAGTTCAAGCAAAGGTTCGCTCCGACTCGAGACATTACTCGTGTCAAAAACAAGATTCTCAAATTTTTTAAGTTCGTAAGGATCATTGAAAGCATATTTCGGCATGATGCCAAATAGGCTATCGGCTGGCGGATTAACCATCGCAATCTGCAAATCGTATTTCCTCTGTAATTTTATTAATTCATCTGTAATCCATTTTTTGTAAGAAAAATTAAAAATATCAGGCGTAGAAAGTGAAACCAGCGGTGCCTCGATTTTTTTAGCTAAATCAAATGCGCGTTTGGCTTTGTCCTCATTCATCGCCAGACCGGCTGGAATCGAAAGTGCGACGATAGGTAGCTCGTATTGTTCGCTGAGTTGTTTGAGGTAAGTGGGATTTTGCGTATCGAGGTCGTTGCGACGAATCACCACCTCGATGCCATCGAGACCGGCTTTTTTGGCAAGCTCGAAGGCGTGGTGCAAACCATAACCGGCGAAACTATCGGTCGTAATTGAGAGCATTTTTTAGTTTTTAATTCTTGTTATTTTAGCAAAAAATAGCTTTTATTTCAAGCTTTGGATGAAATGCGCCATGCGCTCGAAAGCTGTCTCGAGCTCGGTGAGACCAGTCGCGTAGGAAATGCGAATGTGGTCGGCGAATTCCGCGCCGAAGGCCGAACCCGGCACGACCGCAACTCGTTCTTTTTTAAGCAAATTAAGCGCGAAATCGTCGCCCGAAAGTCCGGTTCTTTTACGGATGTTCGGGAAAAGATAAAACGCGCCAGCCGGTTTTTGAATTGTGAAGCCCATTTTGCGTAGTTCGCGCACGCAAAAATCCCGGCGCAACTTGTATTCCTCCCGCATTTTGGCGACTTCGGCATCGCAGTTTTCGAGCGCTTCAATCGCGGCAATTTGGGAAATCGAATTCGCACAAAGCGCACAGTACTGGTGAATTTTGTTCGCCGCGGCGACGAGACTTTCCGGCGCGAGCAGATAGCCAAGCCGGAATCCGGTCATCGCGAAAGCCTTCGAAAAACCGGAAATTGTCGCTGTTTGCGCTTTCATCTTGGGCAGACTCGCGAAAGAAATATGCTTAGTCTCGTAGGAAAGTTCGGCGTAAATTTCGTCCGAAATCGCGAGCAAATTATTGCGCTCCACCAAAACGGCAATTTTCTTAAGTTCGGATTTAGTGAATGTCGCGCCCGTCGGATTCGACGGATAACCGAAAACAAGCGCTTTGGTTTTGGGTGAAATCTTTTTCGCAATCTCGGAAATTTTTTGAACGAAAATCGGCGTGCCGCCGGCGAGCGCGACGAGCGGCGCGTACATCACATAGCTCGGCGCGAAAAGTAGGACTTCATCACCCGGATTTAAAACTGAGCGCACGACAAGATCGAAAATCTCGCTCGCGCCATTGCCGACTAGGATTTCTTTTTCGGGAGAGTAAGCGACTCCGAATTTTCGCGCGAAGTATTTCGCGATGGCGCCACGCAGCTCGCTCGAGCCGCGATTCGCGGAATAATGCGTCGCGCCATTTTCGAGCGCGGCAATCGCCGCCTCGCGCACACTCCACGGCGCATCGAAATCCGGCTCACCGACGGAGAGCGAAATCACATCGGGATTTTCGGCGACGATTTCGAAAAATTTCCGAATGCCGGAGGGCGGAATCAGCGCGAGAATTTTGTTTGTCGGAATTTTCACGCCGAAACTTTTAATCTTTGGTCGCTCGCTTTCTCACCGAAAACGAGTCCGTCTTCTTTGTATTTTTTCAAGAGAAAATGCGTCGTCGTGCCAGTCACGCTTTCAAGTACCGCGACTTTGCGATTCACGAAATTCGCAACTTCGGCGAGCGATTTGCCTTTGACTAAGAGATTCAAATCGTGCGAACCGGAAATCAAAAACGCATTAGTGACCTCCGGAAATTTCGCAATGCGCTCCCCGACTTCGTCGAAGCCGCGACCGCGTTGCGTCGTCACGCGCACCTCGACCATCGCGGTGATTTCGTCCTGACCGTTGGAATTCAGAATCGTCGCGAAACCGACAATCTCGCCGGATTTCAGAAGCTTCTGAATCTCGGCCTCAATCTTCGCTGCGGTCGTGCCGAGAATCTTCGCGAGCGAGCTCGCCGAAATGCGCGGATTCTTCGTCAGGAGCGCGAGTAATTTTTGCTTCATTTGCAGAAGAATTAAAACAGGAGCATTTTACATTTTTCCTGCGTAAACTTAAAATCCCCAGGTTGCCACCGTAGCTTCCACCTTCGTTCGCCAAGGCGAACTACGGCGGATAAATCCCATCTTCTAATTTATCGCCAGATTAAATAAATTTTAAAAGCAATTAAACCTTTTGCCACCGTAGCTCAGCTGGTAGAGCGGACGCTTCGTAAGCGTTAGGTCCCCGGTTCAAATCCGGGCGGTGGCTCCATTTTTGTGTTCAAGAATTTCACAAAATTTTAATCTTCGCTGGATTTTAAATTTAAGACGATTAAAATCATTTTGGCTTAAACTCCGCAAGAATGTCGATTGAATTCCACATTCGTCTCAAGAATTGCGATTCGGCAAGCGGTGCCAAATTACGGAAATTGATTCCGCAAACACTCGCTTCGGTGCTGGATTGCGAGTGTGAAATTTTGGCGGAACCATCTGACACCACTCACATAGCTGCAGAACTCGAGAATTACGAACAAAAGCTCGCTCGTCTGCATTCCACGCTGGAGTTAATTTCACGCGATTTTGGTGCGCCCAATCCATTTACGAAAACTAAAAAAATCGACGCTACGAGATTACAAAAAGCCGAACAACTTGCCGCTCGCGCACCGCAGCTCGCACGCATGAAGCGTTTTCTGATTGATTTGCCCGCCGAGCCGGAGTTCGACCGACTGCGCTTTTTGCAAAATCTGGTGATGCAAAATTTACCCTTCCCAGAGGTTTTCGAGCGACCCGAGCTGGTCGATGCGATCGCGCTACAGGCTTTTGAAAATTATCACGCCGAGTATTCCAAAAAATATCTCATCTTCATCGAAGACCGCGAACGCGCCATCACCGTCTGGCAGAAGCAGCAGAAGGAGCTGGAGCAAAAAGTTTTCACTCTCGCAGCGCTCGACCAAGTGAAAAAACTCGGTCGACCCGTCGCGCAAAATTTGGCAGCTGAGCTTGCCGGAGTTGAAAAACGGCACGCGCCGCTCGGCATCAAGATTATCGAGCTGCGCAAAATTTTACGGATTGAGCCCGTCATCGCCGGCATTACTTTCTTCACGCCGCTCCCCGACCGTGAATTCGCTGATTTCACTGAACGGGTTGACGCTGCGCTGGAGCAAAAATTCGCCAAAATTCGCGACGAAAGCACGCTCGCTGTTTTGAAAAATACCGATGATGCGAGCGTCAAAAAACTGACGAAATTAATCGCACTCGCCGACCTCGCCAAAATTGTCCGCATTTTTACGCTGCGCACCGCACCCAAAATTACTGCCGAACTCACCCAACTTTTACGATGAAAATTCTTGTCGCCGATGATGATCCGAAACTCAATAAGCTCGTGTGCGCCGCACTCCGCGAAGTTGGCTATTCACCCGACGCCGCTTTCACGATTGCCGATGCCCGGACGAAAATTGCTCTGACGAATTTCGACCTCGCGCTCATCGATTGGATGTTCGATGGCGAGACCGAGAGCGGTCTGGATTTGGTGAAAGAAATTGTCGAAATGAAAAATTTTCCAATCTTGATGCTCTCGGGTCGGAGCGCGCTCGCTGATCGCGTGAGTGGACTGCGTGCCGGCGCGGACGATTACCTCATCAAACCCTTTTATTTACCGGAATTGCTCGCGCGCGTTGCCGCACTGCTGCGCCGTCCGCGAAAAATTGCTTCACAAAAATTCGTAGTCGGTTCACTCACGCTTGATCCAAATTCTTTTGAAATCTCGCTCGACGGCTTGAAGATTCCGCTACGCAAAAAAGAATTCCAACTGCTGCTCGCACTAGTCGAGGCAGGCAACGAAACTGTGAATCGTGCTTTGCTCGGACGGCTGGTCTGGGGCGACGAAGGTGTCGTCGTCTCCAATGCCATCGATGTCCACATCAAAAGTCTGCGCGAACGACTCGGGAAATTCGGTCAAGCCATCGAAACCGTGCGCGGTGTTGGTTACCGTTTCGACCCAAATTTTAAATCGGGAACATGAATCTCGTCGCACTCACCAAAATCACCGAACGCCTCACGCAGCTCGCCGAAGAACACCATGATTTATTGCTCAGGAATGCCGAACTGAATCACCTCCTGCGCGAAGCGGAAATGACACGCGCTGAAGAAATCGCGCGTTTTGCCCATGAAATGAAAAAGCCGCTCGCGGTGATTCGCGGACTCATCGCGCGTTGTGACCCAAAAACACCTAGGCAACAAATTAGAAAAACCGGGCAAGAGATTGACGCTGAAGTTTCGCGAGCCGCCAAAATTCTCGATGACATGATTGCGCTCGCACGCCTCGAAACCAGCGCCCGCGAGAATAAGAAGCTTGATCTTTCGGAAATTTGCACACTGGTTTTCGAGCAACAGCGCGCGCAATTTCCCAAGCATAAATTTGAGAAAAAAATTAAACCGGGCATCACGATTTTCTCGACACCCGAGCGCGTCTTCGCGATTGTCGAAAATCTCCTCGAAAATGCCGGTCGCCACACACCAGCAGGCTCAGAAGTTTTTTGCGAACTGACGAAAAAATCTGACGCCACAATGCTACGCGTGCGCGACAATGGTTGTGGCTTGACCGCAGACGAGCAGGAAAAAATTCTGACTCCCTTCACCGCGCTGGGTCACTCGGGCGGCAGCGGACTCGGACTCGCCGTCGTCGCCCGCGCCGTCGAGAAATTAGGCGGCAAGCTCAAAATTCATTCGACGAAAAATCGCGGCAGTGAATTCACCGTCTATTTGCCAGCTTAATTTTCGCTGAATTGCAGGCGAAATTCCGGGGTAAATTTTCCGCGATTAAATTTTTGGCAGCAGGCGCGACAGGCGACATTTTTGCGGCGGCGAAAAGCCGGAAAAGATTTTCCGCAGCTCGGACAGACTGCACGGAATCTGGACTGCGGCAGAGCGACTTCCGATTCGCGAAAACGCGCTGTCGGTGTCCCGCCGAGTTCGGAAACTTTCGCGCGCCAAAATGCGTCGTGCGCGTGGCGCGGTCCGACGAGCGCGTGCGCGATTTCGTGCAAAAGCGTGTCGAGAATTTTTTGCGGCGGGTTTAACTCGGTCAGAATTCTAGAAAGCGAAATCGTCCGATTCGTGAAATTGCAGCAGCCGAAGCGTCTGCGCGCGCGATCAAATCTGAAACTCCAGCTCGTCAAATCATGCTTCACGAGCAAACGATGAGCGAGCGTTTCCGCGGCAGAGAGATTCACTTTAATTTTTCAAAATTCGCGCGACCGCTTCCGCGCAATTCGCCGGATCGAGAATTGTCAGGACAGGCGTGCCGCTCGGCATTTGCAGCGTCGAATGAATGTTGATGAGGTAGTCGTTTTTATCTTTGAAGGGCGGACAGGCCAGCACTGGCTTGCTCGAATTCGCCGCGACGACGCCGGAGAGCGCATTGCTGCGACCGGCAATCGTGACGAAGACAACTTTTTCTTTTTCAAATTTCGCGACAATATCTAGAACCTCGCGCGTTTTCTTGTGCGCCGAAGCGACGAAAGTCTCGTGCGGAATTTTGCGCTCATCGAGCGCAGCGATGATTTTGTCAGCGTGCGACTGATCGACTTCCGAACCGAGAATGAGAATGGCTTTCATTTTAGGGGTTAGGGGTTAGGGGTTAGGGGTTAGGGGTTAGGGGTTAGGGGTTAGGGGTTAGGGGTTAGGATTAAGAAGTAAGTATTAAGTATTAAATCATAATTCATAATTCATCATTCTGAACTTTATCTCTCCGGCTTCTATTTTATCTTTCCCACCCTCGCTGTCATTGCGAGCGACCGAAGGGAGCGACGCAATCTCGGCCTTTCTTGTCATCCCACCTCTTTTGTCTTTTACACTTTTTTCTTTTCATTCCCGCCCTCTTTTGTCTTTCCCGCGAAAGCGGGAATCCATACAATAACTAATTTTCATTCTTCCGAAAGGCAAAAACTATTAAACGGATGATAATAAATACAAAATAGGCTGCAAATGCATAAGAAACACCATCACTTGGTACAAGACCACCCTGACTAATTCCAAGGGTGGGCATTATGTAAAAATTTAAAGCTAACCCAAAAAGAGAAAAAATGATAAAGATAATAAATTCACGAGCAAATAAAACTGAGAGACTAAGTTCTCGCGAATTAGCTGATTTCGAAGATAATTTATCTTTTTTCATATTTTGAAGTTATCTTTCAGGAAAATATTTCTCTTTGATTGAATTGAACTTCTCAACGCTGTTTTCACATGAGCTACGGAGCTCAGTTTTATCTTTTATGCAATTATAAACTGTGGGGCTTGAAGCTATTAATTTATAAGTAAGAACATCCTCAATGTTATCGCTGATAACAAACCCTGTATCTTGTTGATAATTTGAGTAAAGTATTAAGCAGCTTTTATCAGATTCAGAATAATTTACTTCTGTTAAGACAACACGAATAGACTGAGAATTATTTTTTAACTCTTCTATTCTTTCATCTGCCAATTCTTTACACTTTATTTTTTCATCTAAAAAGCTTTGCTGATTTCCACAACCAACGAGGAAAAGAGTTAGCGCGAAAGCAGCGAATATCTTTTTCATCTTTCAGGAAAATACTGGCGCAGATTGGAGCGAATTCTTTCTTTGACGGGGATGCCGATTGCCGGCAGTTTGAATTCTTGACCCGTGACGGTTTCGAAAAGATTGATGTATTTCTGGGAAAACTCGACTAAGACATCGTCAGGAATCTTCGGAATCTCGTCTTTGTAAGGATCACACTGCGCGCGAATCCAGAGACGGAGAAATTCTTTATCGAGCGATTCGGGCTCTTCGCCGCGCGCGTGTTTCGCCTCGTAAGAATTCGCGAGCCAATAGCGCGACGAATCGGGCGTGTGAATTTCATCGGCGAGCGTGATCACACCAGCACGGTCGAGACCGAATTCGTATTTCGTGTCGACGAGAATCAAGCCATTTTTCGCCGCAATCTCCTTACCGCGCGCGAAAAGTGCGAGTGAAATCCATTCGAGCTCGTCCCACTGCTGACGCGTCACGAGTCCGCCTTCGATCAGGAATTCCGGTGCGACGGAAATATCGTGCGTGCCATCAAGCGGTTTCGTCGAAGGGGTGAGAATCGTCTTCGGCAGCTTCGCGTTTTTCGAAAGTCCCTCCGGCAGAGCATTGCCACAAAATTCGCGCGCGCCTTGGCGGTATGCCGTCCAGACCGAAGTGTCCGTCGAGCCAGTCAGATAATCACGGACGACGACTTCGACCGGCAGCATTTTTAATTTTTTCGCGACGACGACATTCGGATCGGGATATTCGAGCGCGTGATTCGGACAAATGTCCGCCGTTTTTTCGAACCAAAATTTCGCCGTCTGCGTCAGCACTTGACCCTTGAATGGCACTGCCGCGAGCACTTTGTCGAAAGCGGATTGCCGATCGGTCGAGATGAGAATTCTCCGCCGGTCAGCCAAATCATAATTTTCCCGGACTTTGCCACGGTAATAATTTGGCAGCTCAGAAAACTCGCACTCGACCAAAGCCAGTGGGATTTGGGAGCGAATGATTTTTGGGTCAATCATGGTAGTTGGTAGTTGGTCGCAAGATGATTTTAGCAAATTGCTTTTTCAAGCCAGATTTTTTAGAATCCGCCCTTCTATTTTTTTCTCCAATGTCAAAACCGAAACATCTCGATCAAATTCTAAGCATTTGTTGCACGGCTGGAATTGAAGCAGGTGTGGATAAATTCGTGAAACCAATTCAGGAAATCGCTCGCGCTGCTCTCGCGGAGAAATTTGGCGAAAAACAAGAACCGCAATCAGGGCGAGAAAACCCCAAAAAAAATTGATTTCAGAAAAGTTTTCTTGTAAAATGCTCGCGAACTCGAATCAATTTAGATTCGGGCATTTTTCCGGAACCATCCTAAATTCCAAATCCTATCCCCTACCCCCTAATATGAATTCCAACCCTCAAAACTTCGCCGCCGCGATCAATCAGCTTTGCGACGAGAAAAAGATCGAAGCCGAAGCCGTGTTTGAAGCGGTCGAAGAAGCGATCAAAGCCGCTTACCGCAAAGATTTCGGCAACCGCGACCAAAATCTCGAGGTCATTCTCGACCGCATAACCGGTAAGACGAATGTCTTGCTTGTCAAAAAAATCGTCGACAAAGTCGAAAATCCGCAGGCAGAAATTTCCGTCGAGGACGCGCAGATGATTAAAAAAGGCTTGAAAGCTGGCGCGAAAATTAAAATCGATGTGACACCATTCGACTACGGACGCATCGCTTCGCAGAGTGCGAAACAAGTCATTATTCAAAAAATTCAGGATGCTGAACGCCAGGCGATTTACGCAGAATACACCGATCGCGAAGACGAACTTTTGAATGCTTTGGTGCACCGCGTCGATGGTCGCTTCGTCCATTTGGAATTGGACCGCACCACGGCGATTCTCGAACCGCGCGACCAGATTCCCCGCGAGCGTTATCAGCAAGGTCAGCGCATCAAAGTTTACTTGGAAAAAGTCGAGCTCACGACGCGTGGCTCGATGCTCAAAGTCAGCCGCACGCATCCGAGAATGATTTTCCGCTTGATGGAGCTCGAAATTCCGGAAGTCAGGAATGGCACGGTCGTCGTGAAGAAAATCGCGCGCGAGGCTGGGATTCGCTGCAAAATCGTGGTGGATTCGACTGATGCGAATGTCGATCCAGTCGGCGCGTGCGTCGGTCAACGCGGCGTGCGTATTCAGAATATCACCGACGAGGTGAATGGTGAGCGCATCGATGTGATTGAATTTTCAGAGGATTTCGAGACGATGCTGAAGGAAGTTTTGTCCCCGGCGAAGCTTGATCATTTCGTGAAACACGACGACGAAAAACGCGTCGAAGTCTATGTCGCGGAAGATCAGCGCGCACTCGCGATCGGCAAATCTGGTCAAAATGTGCGACTGGCTGGTGAGATCTTGGGCTGGGATATCGACATTTTGAACACGGCGGAGCTCGCCGGTGAAGTCGCCGTCGAAGATTCCGAAGCCAAAAAACCAGCTGAAGCAGAGACAACCGCCGAAAAAGCTGTTGCCGAAAAATCGGAACCAGCGGAAAAAACTGAGAATTAGTTTAAGCTAACGCCGATGCCAAAAGTTAATCTGAAAAATGTCGTCTGGAAGGAAGGCAAATATTTTGTCGCTCTTTCACTAAACACAAATGTTTCAAGTTTCGGCAAAACGCGAAAAGAAGCCTTGGAAAGTTTGCAAGAAGCTCTTGAGTTATATTTCGAAAACGAAACCAATCTGACTTTCAATAAAGTCGAGCGACCTGATATCGTGCAATCTTCGCTGCAATATGCCTAGCCCAATCCCTTTAAAATTGTTGCTCCGGGTTATCGGAAAAAATGGTTTTGTCTTAATCTCGCAAAAAGGCAGCCATGCAAAATTTCGCAAAAAAAGTAATCCTCCACTCACTACGATTGTCAAAATGAGCGAGAAAGAAATTCCATTTGGTACTTTTCGAGCGATTTTGCAGCAAACTAATCTGACTGAAAAAGATTTCAGAAAATGAAAAAATTCGGAATTCTCGCCTACCCCGCCGGACACTCGCTCTCGCCCGCGATGCATCGAGCGGCGTTTCGCGAACTTGGCATCGATGCGACTTACGATTTTTTTGAAATTCCGCCAGAGCAATTAGCAGAATTTTTCAAAGAAAAAGTACGCACACACGCCATCGACGGACTGTCCGTCTCGATTCCGCACAAAGTCGCGGTCATACCTTTGCTCGACGAGATCGAAGATTCCGCGCGCAAAATCGGCGCAGTGAATACGGTTTTCTGGCGCGATGAAAAACTCGTCGGCGCGAACACTGATTGGCTGGGATTTTTGCAGGCTTTCGACCGACCGATTGAAGATAAAAAGGTCGTGGTCTTGGGTGGCGGCGGCGCGGCACGCGCGCTGGTTTTCGCCCTGCTGGAGAAAAAGTGCGCGGTGACTGTCGTGACACGCGAAGCCTGGGAATTCGAAGCAATCCAAAAAGATTTTGGCAGCGCGACGGATTTCATCACGAACCTCGCGAACTACAATCCCGATATTTTGGTGAATACCACGCCGCTCGGAATGAAAGGCGCTTTCGAGGGCAAAAGCTTCGTTGACCCAAATTGGTTTGTAAGTCATAAACCACTCGTCTTTGACATTGTTTATAATCCACGCGAAACGCAACTTCTGAAAGACGCACGCAGTGCCGGTTGCGAAACGATTGAAGGACTAAAAATGCTGGTCAATCAAGCTGTCGCTCAATTCGAAAAGTTCACCGGCGCAACCGTCAAATTCGAAAAAATGTGGGATGCGGCGCTCGCCGAACTCGCGAAATAAATTTGCAAAAACGAGACTGTCCGAGTAAAATCCGCGCTACTCGCCCGTTTTCATTTCCCGATTTTTTATGGCAAAAACACGCAAATTTATCATTCAGCCGACTGATGACGAGCTGAAGAACTTCCCCAAGGCTGCGCGGGAATTGATCGTGAAAGGTCGCCAGCAGCGTTTTGTCACGCACCAAGAAATTGAATCGGCTCTTCCGCCAATCGAGGAAAATTTGGAATTGCACGACGATTTCGCGGAAGTTTTGCAAAATCTCGGTGTCGAAATTGTCGATCAAAAAAAGTCGATTGACTGGCGCAAGAAGACAACCGGCGATAAAGAGGGCGACACTGAAGATGAGAAAAGCCTGAGAAAAAAGGAGAAAAAAGAGAAAAAATTCACCGACCTGAGTGAGATTGCCGGTGATTCGATTCGCATGTATCTGAGCGAAATCGGACGCGTCCCACTGCTCTCAGCCTCTGAGGAAATCGAGCTGGCGAAACGCATCGCCAAAGGCGACCAAGGTGCGAAGCAGAGTCTCGCTGAGGCGAATCTCCGTCTCGTCGTCTCCATCGCGAAGAAATACATCGGCCGTGGTTTGTCGTTTTTGGATTTGATTCAAGAGGGCTCCATCGGCCTGTTCCGCGCCGTCGAGAAATTCGACCCGAGCCGCGGTTTCAAATTCTCGACTTACGCGACTTGGTGGATTCGCCAAGCCATCACCCGCGCCATCGCCGACCAATCCCGCACGATTCGTATTCCGGTGCACATGGTCGAGACAATCAATAAATTGACGCACACGCAACGACGGTTGGTCCAAGAACTCGGGCGTGAACCGACGGCAGACGAGATCGCGGCGGAAATGGATTTGGATGTGAAGAAAGTCCGCCACATTTTGAAAATCAGCCAAGACATCGTGTCGCTCGAAGCGCCTGTCGGCGCCGAAGAAGATTCGAAATTGGAAGACTTCATCGAGGACGAGCAATCGCTCGCTCCCAATGAAGCTGCCAATCGCCAGCTCATCAACGAAGCCATCGCAGACATGCTGCGTTTCCTCACGCCGCGTGAACGCAAAATTGTCAAAATGCGTTTCGGACTCGGCGACGGCATCGGACACACTCTCGAAGAAGTCGGCAAAGAATTCGGCGTGACCCGCGAGCGCATTCGCCAAATCGAAGCGAAAGTTCTGCAGAAGTTGAAAGATCACCCTGCGGCGAGCCGGATTCGAAATTTCTGAAGAAGCTCGAGATGTTCGATCGCTCACCGCCATTAGAGAATTCAAGCTCTCGCAGGATTGTTCTAAATGAAATCAAAAAGCAGCTTTAAATTATTGCTCAAAGCGAGTGCCTGTGCGAAAATCGCCTTCGCTCAAAATAATTACAGTTCGAACAACTCGAACATTTTGAACAGCTAGAACTTCTTACTCTGTGAATCCCAAAAAAAGCATCCTAACTGTCGCTCCCCACTCGCTCGAAGCTGAACGCGGCGTGCTCGGTAGTCTTTTGATTGATAAAAATGCGATGATTCGTATCGCGGATTTGATTAATGCGGAAGATTTTTACGAGCCGCGCCATGAGAAAATTTACGCTGCGGTTGTCGAACTTTTCGTCAGTCACGCGCCAATCGATCTACTGACGCTATCGCAGAAATTGAGCGACCGGAAAATCTTGAAAGATATCGGCGGACGCGGCTATCTCGCCGAACTGACCGAGGAAACTCCGACCGCGAGCCACATTCACGAGTACGCGAAGATCGTGAAAGAGAAGTCAACGCTGCGCAGATTGCTTTCGACTGGTCGAGAAATTTCCGGCTACGCGCTGGAAGAAGGCGGCGACACAAATATCTTGCTCGAGAAAGCCGAGCAAAGCCTTTTTAAAGTCACGCAAAATCTAATCAAAGATAAATTCATTTCGATTCGTGAGGTGTTGCAATCGCGCTTCGATGAATTTGCCGAGCTGCACGATGCGGAAGACAAAGACGCGATTCGCGGCGTGGCGACCGGTTTTCGCGCAATTGATAATCTGCTTTCCGGCATGAAAGCCGCGGACTTCGTGATTATCGCCGCGCGACCGTCGATGGGTAAGACTGCACTCGCACTGAATATCTCGCAAAATGTCGCGCTTCGTGCCGCCAAAAAAGTCGGCTTCCTCTCGCTCGAAATGTCGCGCGAACAACTCGTCGATCGTATGTTCGCTTCGCTGCTCGGCGTTGATTCTTGGCGCTTGCACAAAGGCAAATTGACCGACGAGGAATTTGCGCGCATCGGCGGCGTGATGGACGAGCTCTCGAAAGCGAATTTTTATATCGACGATTCTGTCGGCTCGAGCGTGATGGAAGTCCGTGCGAAAGCGCGTCGTCTGCAAATGGAAAATGGTCTCGATATTTTGATCGTGGATTATTTGCAATTGATGAGCTGCGAGTCGAATGCTTGGGCGGGCAATCGCGTACAGGAAATTGGTGAGATTTCGCGCAGCCTGAAATCGCTCGCCCGTGAATTGAAAATTCCAATCATCGCACTCAGCCAGCTCAGCCGCGCCGTCGAAAATCGTCCGGGCAAGATTCCGCAGCTCGCCGACCTGCGTGAGTCGGGCGCGATCGAGCAAGATGCCGATGTCGTGATGATGATGTACCGTGAAGATTATTACGAAGAGGATTCCAGCCGTCCGGGTATGACTGACATTTTCATTCGTAAAAATAGAAACGGCCCGACCGGTCGCGCCGAATTAATGTTTAAAAAAGAGCAAATGCGCTTCTTCGACATTGAGAAAGCGAAAAAAGGCGGCTCGGCTCTTTCTGCACCTGCACCAGAATTCGAGACGGCGAATCTGCTTGACGACTTTTGATAGTTAATAGTTCGTAGCTAGTAGTTCATAGTTTTTTTATTAGAAGTTCAAAAACCGCCAAACAGTTGGCAGAAAAAATGTTTTTTAGTTAAACTTTCGCGGATTTTTAAAACTTCGTGGGGCCATCGTCTAGTGGTTAGGACGCCAGGTTTTCATCCTGGTAACAGGGGTTCGATTCCCCTTGGCCCTACCAAACATCAATAAAAAAATAATTTCAGTACTTAAGAGTAATTCCACTTAATGTTGTTTTGTCATACGGATATGAGGAGACATCTACTCCCCAGCTGATACCATTGGTGATGCCATCACTCCAAATAAATCCGCCCGGGTTGTTTTCTGCGCCGAGACTGATGCTTGGCGTAAGCATGTCATCTGTTCCAGCTTGATCGACGATAAGCTTCATCGTGTCAGCCTGTAGTATTAAAGTTCTATTAGTGTCTTTTGCTATCTCGAAAGCCGGGCTGAGTGTGAAAGTGACCGAACCACTTGATGAATTGGTCAGTGTAATGCTGCTCGTAGCTATGGTACTACCACCCTCTTTGAGATAGACGGTTAAGCCATTACCTTGTTCCAAATTAAAACTGCCGTCCGAGCTAAGATTCACAGTCAATGATTCAAGGAGTACTTTGCCATTGTTCGCCGAGACGCTGAATATGAAAATACCGTCCGAAGCAGTAACCGAACGACTTCCGCTTGGGCTACTAGACGAGAGACCTACGGTTGGTTGGCTGACATATAAGTTCTTCTTACATATGCCGTCTTTTTCTTTATATCCATCATCACAGCTTTTAATCGTGCAAGCACTCCATAAGCGTGTGGCAGTATTCCATGTCTGCTCACCAGTTCCGTATTCCACATCACAGCTGCGCACATTCGGCACACAAGCATCATTCTCTACATGATAAATAGCATTACAGCTCGTAAGCACACATGAGCTCCACGATGAGCCATTCCATGTTTGCCGACCTGCCCCATTTTCTATTGTACAATTACGCGGACTAGATGGTTGGTTGATGGTGTTTGAACTACTGGGCTGGCTGTCCGTAGTGGTATTATTAGAATTATCCAACACAGGGTTAATAACATTCGTGATA
The DNA here is from genome assembly GCA_041665585.1 of Patescibacteria group bacterium. NCBI lineage: Bacteria > Patescibacteria group bacterium. The sequence goes on from JBAYIN010000005.1 coordinate 66,219, forward strand.
TGTGTCGAGCTATCAATGTAGGTATTCCCAGTGATGAGAGTGTCAACATGCTCTACATGCACGATAGGCATATTGATTGCAGTTTCAATGATAGATGGGCTGAAAGTCTCAACATTGACATTTTTCACGGCGATGCTGCGAAAAATGTTTTCTGCCACGCCACCGCGTGCCATCGCACCTGCTGGCTCGAAATTACTGCCTGTCTCCTCCAATAATCCGCGATCTTTTGCTACTGACACGAATGGTGTATACCACGCATCTTCTTCCGTATCAGCAAAAGGGACAACCGAGACTTGTTCTGGCACAGTGAAACCGTAGACATTTAGAATCATTTTTAAACTCTCTACTTTTGAGACTATGCGTGCCGGCTGGAAAGTACCGTCGGGATAACCTGAAACCCAACCTACTTCTTTAGCGTAGCAGACATATGGTGCAAACCACTCGTTTCCAACATCTGGGAAACAATGGCTGTATTCGTTAGCGTCAGGAGTGATGCCCTGTCCTTCGACCAGTACTTTGATAAGCTCTGCCCTATTGATTCTATTCTGCGGTTTGAATGTGCCATCGCCATAGCCGTTTATCACACCATTTTCTTGTAGATAATCAATGGCAATCTTGTTTGGATTGTTCGCAGCTACATCTGGGAATGCGCTACTCTCCGCAAAAGTAAGAGATGTCGTAAAAATAGTGATTACGGCGAACGATAATATGATGGTGGTGCGGAGAGACATTAGGGTAAAGCGTTAGATATACAGGGCATAAATTAGATCACTAAAAGCCTCAAATCAAATCCGCGAAATTTTGCAGCACCTGCAAACCGACCGCGCCGCTTTTTTCCGGATGGAATTGCACACCCCAAATTTGCTCACGATTCACGACCGCGGGAAAAGCCTGACCGTGCGTCGTCGTCGCTTTCACGATTGAATTATCTTTGGGTTTGGCGAAGTAAGAATGGACGAAATAAAAGGGCGTTTTGGTTTTGATGCCTTTCAGAATTTTCGGCGTTTTGCCGAAATCAACCGGATTCCAGCCGATGTGCGGAATCTTGATGCCGTCGGTAGAAAATTTCTCGACCGAGCCTTCGAAAATTCCAAGACACTCGGTCGCGTCTTCGGCGGATTTTTCGAATAGGATTTGCAGACCGAGACAGATGCCAAGGAATGGCTTCTCTTGAATTTCCTCGCGCAAAACTTCGACTAATCCGGCTTTTTGCAGATTACGCATTGCCGCACCCGCCGCGCCGACGCCCGGGATAATAATCGCATCAGCCTTTTGAATTTTCGCGGGATCGTTTGTCGCCTCATTTTTTAATTTCAAAAAATCGAGCGCCCGCGTCACACTGCGCAAATTCCCCGCGGCATAATCGACGATTGCAATCATAGGAAGTTGATAGCCCCGAAGGGGTCCCTTCGGGATTGTTAGTTTATAGTTTTTAGAATTTTTTTAAGTAAATCTCAAAAATTACGCGAACCCATTCTACCAACTAATAACCACCAGCTAACAACTAACAGGTGCCTTTTGTCGAAGGAATGCGTTTCGCATTCCGCGAATCAATCGCGACTGCTTCACGCAGAGCGCGTGCGAAAGCTTTAAACAAAGCCTCAACTTGGTGGTGCGTCGAGCGCGCATTTTTCGTTTCGAGATAAAGGTTGGCGCGCGCACCATTCACGAAGCCTTCGAAAAAATCCTCGATGACATTCGTCTGTAAATCACCGACCTCTTTCTCGCGAAATTTAATTTTGAAAACGAGCTTCGTGCGATTGGCGAAATCGACTGCCGCAAGCGCGAGTGCTTCGTCCATGGGGAAAGCGAACGCGCCATCACTCCCCGCGCGCATGATGCCAACTTTATTTTTGAGTGCTTGCGCGACAGCCTCACCGAGCACGATGCCGAGGTCTTCAACCAAGTGGTGCTGGTCGACATGCAAGTCTCCGCTCGCTTTGATTTTCAAATCAAAAGAAGCGTGCTTCGCGAGACTCGTCAAAACATGATCGAGAAAGCCAATCGAGGTCGCGATTTTCGAATCGCCTTTGCCGTCCAAATTTAAAACGAGGTCGATTTTCGTCTCACGAGTTTGGCGGGAAATTTTTGCTATTCGAGCCACGGACTTATTTTAAAACTTTTTCTGACTTTTAGGAAACACGACTTCTTTGACAAAGCTAAGTTCTTTTTCGTATGGTTAAGTCTTCTTAATTTTTTTTATGATTGAGAAAGATTACAAGGCAGAAGAAACCGGTCTTCGAAAGTTCCTTTGTACGACGATTGGCAAATTACTAAATAATCCTCCGCCTCCAGAAGAAATTATGAAACAGCTGCTGGCAGTAGAGGCAAAACTCTTAAAAGCTGGTAGTGACTGGAATGAAGAGAAGAGAAAGATTGAGCAACAGGGTTTGTCTACATTGAAACAAGCAGAAATCGAAAAGGCTTTACGACCAGTCAACGCGGCAATCACAAGATATAAAGAAGCAAGCAATGAATATGTGAACATCAAAGCAAAAATGCGCCAAACTGAAATAAGCGACTGTCCAACACAAAAATTTAAAAAGCTAATGCGAGACTTTTTCTTACAAATTTTGCAGGAACCAGCTTTGACGAAGTAAGACTTTTTTTTATAAACTCACACCTAATTTATTAAACCATGGTCGAAGAAGTTATCACCACCGCAACAGCCGAAAAACCAGATTTTTTCGAAGCTATCCGCAAAAAAGTCCTAGTCGCGCTCGGCATTCCGCCGATTCCGGCGGAAATAATTGAGCAATACAAAAACGCAGGACACAGTTTCGACACTGCCGTGAGAGAATTTCAAGATATGATAAAGACACTTAAGGGATATGATTTGTATAACGGCGAAAAACAAGAGATGCCGCCAGAATTAGAAACTGCTCGGATAGCTTATTATCAAGCTCAAGCTGATTATAACCAAGCCGCCAGAATGTTTGGTCCAAACGGCAGATTCGCGCAAAGAAATAAGTTTAAAAACTTAAAGTGGTGGGCTTGAGAGGATTCGAACCTCTGACCTCACGCGTGTGAAGCGTGCGCTCTAACCAACTGAGCTACAAACCCATTTTAAGTATTAAGTATTAAGTATTAAGTATTAAATCATAATTACAACTTATGACTTAATACTTATGATTTATAATTTATAACCTTCTTGATGTCCATCGGGACACTCTAACCAACTGAGGGACGAAGTCCAGCCTTCGGCTCTACAAACCCATTTTAAGTGTTAAGTGTTAAGTGTTAAGTGTCTAAATCGCAATTATGACTTATGACTTATGACTTAATACTTATGTGACTTATGACTTAATACTTATGATTTAATATTTATTCTGCCATCGCCGAGCGTTCGACTCCGACACCCACCCAGCGAACCGGAATGCCGAGAAATTGCTCGATGAACTGAATGTACTTTTGCGCATTCTCGGGTAAGTCGGAAATTTTACGAGCGGCGGAAGTGTCAGCCTGCCAGCCCGGCAAAGTCTCGAAAATCGGTTCGACTTTTTCGTAGTCCTCAATCGTCGCAGGCAGCGAAGAAATCTCTTCACCGTCGAGTAAGTATTTCGTACAAACCTGAATCTCAGGCAAGTCGTTAAGAACATCGAGCTTCGTGAGATTGATTGCGTTCGTGCCATTCAGCCGAGCGGCGAAGCGCGTCGCAACGAGATCCATCCAGCCGCAGCGGCGTGGTCGTCCAGTCGTCGCGCCAAATTCCGCGCCGATCTGGCGAATTTTTTCGCCGAGTTCATTGGTCAATTCCGTCGGAAAAGGTCCCGCGCCGACGCGCGTCGTGTACGCTTTCGCGACACCGATGGAATTGAGATTTTGCGGTGCGACACCGAGACCGGAGAAGATATTGCCGGCCGTCGTCGTGGAGCTCGTGACGAAGGGAAAAGTCCCGAAATCGACATCAAGCAAAGATCCCTGCGCGCCTTCGGCGAGCACGGTTTTGCCATCGGCTAAAGCGTTTTGGAGAATTTCGGAAGTATCGCAAATCATGCCTTCGAGTCTCTCCGCCAGGTCTTCGTAAAGTGTGATTTCGCGTTCGATATTGAATTTGAAAGGCATACCTTCGATCAAATTAATCTCTTCGAGACGCGCGCGCAGCTTCACGGCAAACGATTCGAAATTCAGCAAATCACCCATGCGCAGACTCCGGCGATTCACGCGGTCAGAATAAGCCGGACCAATCCCCCGTTTCGTCGTGCCAATTTTTTTGGCACCGAGTTTCGCTTCCGCCAAACCGTCGAGTTCTTTGTGAAAGTCGAACAAGATGGTCGCGCGGTCGGAAATGAAGAGTCGGTCGGTGAATTTCACGCCCAATTTTTCGAGCTCAGCCATTTCTTCAATCAAAGTCGGCAGATGCACGACGCAACCATTGCCAATCACATTCTTCGTTTGCGGATGCAGCACGCCGGACGGCAGTTGGTGCAGCACGACTTTTTGACCATCGACGACGATTGTGTGTCCGGCATTCGCGCCGCCGCCGAAGCGCGCGACGAATTGCATTTTGCCGGCGAGAATGTCGACGAGTTTGCCTTTGCCTTCGTCACCCCAATTCAGACCGAGGACGGCTGTGAGCTTGCCTGCCGGAGAGGCAGGATTTTGATTTGAATTCATATGGGCATTTTAACACGCAGTTCTTTCTAATTACCGCAGCGAGGATCATCATCAAAAATATCGGTTGGATAATCCGAATTTCGATTAGCTTTTGTCGAGCTTTCTCTGAGAAAAACCTCCATCAATCGTGTAATTTTTTGTCGCCAAGATTGGCGTCTCAGCCAAGCATAAATTTTTTCAACAAGAGCCTGATCCTTCATTAATAATCTCTGATGTTCGGGGATAATTTCCTTTGGGCGATTTGGCTTAGGCATCGTCATTTTTTAAATTAAAAAGCAATCTCATCCTAACAAGTCTTTTGCTAAAATCGCAATCATGTTAATCCAGTTTTTCAATTCGCTCGGTCGCAAAAAAGAAGTCTTCGAGTCACTCGAAAAGAATCGTGTCAAAATTTATTCCTGCGGCCCGACGGTCTATGCCTCACCTCACATTGGCAATTTCCGCGCGTTTATTTTCGCCGATCTCCTGCGCCGCAGTTTGGAATTCCTCGGCTTCGAGGTCGAGAGCGTGATGAATATCACCGATGTCGGACACCTCGTCAGCGATTCGGATTCGGGCGAAGACAAATTGGAAAAAGGCGCAGCGCGCGAAGGCATCTCCCCGCTCGCAATCGCGCGCAAATACGAAAAGGAATTTCTTGATGATTTAGAAAAATTAAACATCGAAAAACCAACCTATCTGCCCCGAGCGAGCGAGCACATCGGCGAGCAAATTGAATTAATTAAAACGCTGGGAAAAAAGGGTTTTACTTACGAGACTTCGGACGGCATTTATTTCGACACCAGCAAATTTGCAAATTACGGTGCGCTCTCCGGTCAGAAAATCGAGGATAAAGAAGCCGGTGCGCGCGTCGCCGTGAAGTCCGAGAAGAGAAATCCGGCCGACTTCGCGCTGTGGAAATTTTGCGTCGGCGAAAATGAAAAACACATCCTCTGCTGGAATTTCGAGAGCGGCAAGCAGCTGTCTGATAAAAATCTCAGATCTGAAGCCGAAACGCGCAAAGCAAAAATCGGTTTCCCAGGCTGGCACATCGAGTGCTCAGCGATGAGCATGAAATATCTCGGCGCGTCGTTCGACATTCACACCGGCGGCGTCGATCACATTCCGGTCCACCATGAGAATGAAATCGCGCAATCGGAAGCTGCGACCGGTCAGAAGTTTGTGAATTTTTGGCTGCACAATGAATTCCTCACGATTGACGGCGGCAAGATGAGCAAAAGCCTCGGCAATCTTTTTACTTTGGCTGACCTCGCCGCGAAAGATTTCGAGCCACTCGCCTTTCGTTATTTCTGCCTGAATTCGAATTATCGCGGCAAGCTGAATTTTTCTTGGGAAGCTTTGCAAAACGCGCAGAATTCGCTTGAGAAATTGCGCAGCGCATTTCAGAAATTACCAAGCACCGGAGCAATCGACCAATTCGAGCTGGAGAAATTTGGCGTCGCGCTCGCCGACGATTTGAATTCGCCGCGCGCACTCGCAGTCGTTTGGGATTATTTGAAAAAGCCGGACGCGAACCAAGCAACTTTGGCGAAATTCGACGAAGTTCTCGGATTCGATTTAGCGCGTGAAGAAGATGCATCGGTCGAGCTTTCTGCAGAGCAGCAAAAATTACTCACCGAACGAGCCACGGCACGCGCTGAAAAAGACTTCGCCAAGTCTGATGAGATTCGCGCCAAATTCGCTGAAATGGGACTAGAAATCGAAGACGCGAAAAGTGGCGAGCAGATTGTGAGAAAGAAAAACTAGGCTTTGACTTCCGCGGGTTTTCCTAAGCTTTGCAAATATTCGATTAAGTCTCCAACTGTGCTTCCTTTCTTGTGAAGGATTTTATAGATTTCCCCTAATTTGACTGCACATGCGAAATGGTCGAAAACATTATTTCCAAATACTGTGGCATAAAAATCGTCAATTTCGCCATCTGAGTCTGCAAGCAATTCAATAAATTCTGTATCTCGGTTTAAATTTTTATGTCTAATCTTGAATCTAGTTAAAATCTCTTCAAGATAGCCCAAAACAATTTTCTCAGAATATTTTTCCAGCTGAATGTTATATGCTTCGTTAACCGCGCACATAATTATCCGATTAATAATATTCCTAATTGTAAGACGCAAAGCCTCAAATTCTTTTCGATTACTCTCAGAAAGAGTAAAACCCTGCTGATTTAACTCTTTCTCTGCTTTTTGCATTGCTTGATCAAGCACTGCTTCGAAATCGAGCCCTGACGCCAAAAGCTTGTAAATCATCTCATGTACATCAGACGCTCTATTATTTATTAAAAAATTTTTTAAATCGAAAGGCTTTTCTCCAGCTGCTTCGGACTTATCATTTGGTTCGCCCATTTTTCATGAATTTAAAAATAAGGTTTGATTTTATCCGAAAAGCTCGTGAAAGCAAATTTGTTAAAATCCGAGAATGAAAATCATCGTCGCAGTTTCGGGCGGAGTGGACTCGGTCGTCTTGCTCGACCTTTTAGCGAAAAAGAAATTAGCTAAGTTTTTGGGACGCAAGTTGCCGAAAATTGAAATCCTGGGCGTCGCGCATTTCAATCACCGCATTCACCGCGAAGCGGATGCGCAGCAGCAATTCGTCAAGCAATTGGCAGCGAAATATCGCCTGCCGTTTTTCACGAAAACTAGTTCGCGCAAAATTAAATCCGAGGCGGAAGCGCGCGCGGCACGCTACGAATTTTTGGAGAAGCTTTGGCAAAAAGAAAAAGCCGACACAATCGCGCTCGCCCACCACGGCGATGATCAGGTCGAGACGATTTTTTTGAATCTGATTCGCGGCTCCGGACTCGCCGGTGCGACCGGGATGACCGAACTCGCGGGAAAAAAGTGGCGACCATTTTTGGAGATTCCGAAAGCGCAAATCGAAGCTTACGCAAAAAAAGCCAAATTAAAATTCGTGGTTGATCCGACGAACAGCGATCCAAATTTTGCGCGGAATTATTTGCGCGCGGAGATTTTGCCGAGAATGCGCCAGCTGAATCCGCGTCTGGACGAAGGCATTCGGCGCTTCGCGAAAATCGCGCGCGAGAATTTGGAGCTGACGAATTTGCTCGCCGCCGAATTTTTGCGCCGAACGGAAAATGCGCAAACCATTCCGCTGCTAGAGTTTGGCGTACTGCCACCTGCCGTCGCGAAGGCGGTCGTGCGCGAAATTTATCTGAAAGAAATCGGTAATTTGCAGAAAATTGAGGAGCGCCATGTCGCCGAAGTTTTAGCATTGGCGCGGAATTCCGCCGGTGGCAAACAGAAAAAATTCGGCGAACTCACTTTCCGGACTGCGAAACTCGCCGGTCAGCGTGTCCTGAGCTGGAAATAGTTTTTGACAGTCGCCAACTTTTTGCTAAAATTCCGCGGCTTTTCGTTTTTTTAATTTATTTTTTGCCTCCTCGAAAGAGATACACACCAGCCGTGCGGATTCCCCGCCCGATCATGAATGAGCGAATCTTCGCGCGCGAAGTGTTCGTGGTCGGTTCAGATGGCGAAAAATTGGGCAAAATGCTGACGAGTGAAGCAGTCGCGAAAGCGAAAGCGGAAGAACTCGATCTCATTCTCGTCGCGCCGAAAGCCATTCCGCCCGTCGCCAAAATTCTCGATTGCGGCAAATGGATGTACGAACAGCAAAAAGCACTCTCGAAAAATAAATCGAGTGGCAAAGCAAAAGAGATGAAAGGCGTGCGACTCGGTGTCCGCATCGCGGAAGGCGATCTCGCCACGCGCGCAAAACAAGGTCGCGATTTCCTCGCCAAAGGTCACAAGCTGCGCGTCGTCCTCCAATTCAAAGGTCGCGAAATGACACACTTCGACCTCGCGCTCGCCAAGATGAAAGAGTTCGCTGCTCGCGTCGATGAAGTCTCGAAGATTGAAGAATTACCTAAAAAAATGGGACGCCAGCTCATCATGATTCTGACTCCCGAAAAGAAGAAAATTATTAACTCACCAGAAAATGAAACTAAAGACTAATCGTTCCGCCGCCAAAAGATTCCGCAAAACCGGAACGGGCAAAATCGTCGGACGCAAAGCTGGTCGCGGTCACCTCCTGATGCAAAAATCCAAGTCGCAGAAGAAGCTCGCGAACAAACCGAAAATCCTCGCGAAAGGCGACGCGAAACGCATTGCGTATTTGCTGCCTAATCTGTAAATTAATTTTAAATTTAAAATTTAAAATTTAAAAAATTCTAAGATTTGATCTTGTTCCAAAATTTAAAACTTAAACTTTAAAATTCATCCCATGAGAGTAAAAGGAGGCACCACCACCCGCGCCCGCCACAAAAAAATCTTAAAGTCGACTAAGGGATATCGCGGTCGTCAGAGGACCAATTTCCGCGTCGCGAAGCAGGCGAATATGAAAGCCGGCGAACACGCCTACATCGGTCGCAAACTGAAAAAACGCACTTACCGCGCGCTTTGGATTCAGCGACTCAATGCTGCAGTCCGCGCCGCTGGACTCACTTATTCGCGCTTCATCGACGGACTGACGAAATCAAAAATCGTCGTGAACCGCAAAAATCTGAGTGAGCTTGCCATCAACGAACCAAAAACTTTTGAGAAATTGGTCGAGGCGGCGAAAGCAAAAGCCAGCTCGCCAGTCCGCAAATAGCTCAAAAGTAAAAACCCCAATGGAAAAACTGGAACTCAAATCGAAAAACGGTTTGAAAATTAGAGTCAGTTTTTTCTTATTCCTTTTTCCTTAATTCTTAATCCTGACCTTGTGAGGCATGCTCTCTTCATCATCGCGCCGGAAAATTTTCGTGACGAGGAGCTTTTCGTGCCACGCGAAATTTTGGAGAAAAATGGAATCGTGACGACCATCGCCTCGACTGAGGCTGGTGTTTGTCACGGAAAATTGGGCGGCGAAGTGGAAGCCGCGATTGGCTTGAATCAAATTAATGTCGAAGATTTCGACGCAATTATTTTCGTCGGCGGCGCTGGTGCGCAAATTTTTTGGCACAATCCTGCCGCACTTTTGATTGCACAAAAAGCCGTCGCGCATGACAAAGTCCTCGCGGCGATTTGCGCCGCGCCGACTATCCTCGCTTTGGCAGAAGTTTTACAAGGTAAAAAGGCGACTGTTTTCTCAGATGAAAATTACGAAAAAATCTTAACCGACCACGGCGCACTACTCAGTAAAAATGAAATTGAAGTCGACGGAAAAATCATCACCGCAAACGGACCAGCCGCCGCCGCAGAGTTCGGCAATAAAATCGTAGCGCTACTTAGATAAAAACTACTTCAGTTATCATCCTAAAAGAGCAATTTCTTTCTAAGCGAAACAAGTTTCGCTGCTTCTTCCGTATCACGGAATTTGCTTCCTATTTTTTTTGCAAGCGAATCAATAGCAAGCAAAGCATCATCGCCGCGATCAAAAATGCGTTTTACCGCTCTTCGTGTTTTCGGGTTTAAACCTTTAACTAAATCCGTTATCTCACTACAAGCATAAATTATTTCTCTTGGAACCCTAGTACAATCGTCAATCATGTCCTAAAAATTAATTAAGACTGGATTTTAGACAGTTTTTTATTTCGCTGCAAATTTCTTTTTCGATTTGCGCTTAAATACCTTTTTGTTTAAAATCCGCGGGCTTAATTTTTCCTAATGCAACAACACACTCTTCACCCGAAAAAAGGTTCGACTCATCGCAGCAAACGACTCGGTATCGGTGACCGCTTCGCCGGTCGCGGCGTGAAAGGTCAGCAAAAACGCGTCGGCGGCAGCTCGAAATTTTCTGCAGCCTTCGAAGGCGGACAAACTTCAATCATCCGCCGCATGCCGAAACTCGGTGGCTTTCGCAATATCAATCGTGTCGAATTTCAGCCAGTCAATACTTCCTCGCTCGAAAAACTCACGATTGACAAAATCTCACGCGAAACTTTGAAAGAAGCTGGGCTGATTCGCTTCAAGAATAAACCAATCAAACTACTCGGTTTCGGTAAGCTGACTAAAAAATTAACTTGCTTCGTGGACGCCGTCTCGGCTTCTGCCAAAAAAGCCATCGAAGCGGCCGGTGGCACAATCCAGCTTCCGGTGAAAAAAGTAGTTGAAAAGAAGGTCAGAAAAGCGGAAGATTCCAAAAAATAATTTTTTGTAATGAATTACTTCAAGAGAATTTTTCAAGCCCCCGATCTGCGCAAGAAAATTCTTTTCACTGTTTTTGCGCTCGTACTGTATCGCGTCATTTCGCATATCACTGTCCCCGGCATCGACCGCGCTGCGCTCGAAGGGATTTTCAAGCAAAATGAATTGCTCGGCGTCTTCTCGATGCTCACCGGCGGAAGTTTGAAAAATTTCTCGATCGTGCTGATGGGACTTACACCATACATCAATGCTTCGATTATCGTGCAGCTCATGACCGTCGTCATTCCACAACTTGAAGAGTTATCGAAGGAGGGCGAACAGGGACGCAACAAAATTAATTCCTACACGCGCTGGCTCGCTTTTCCGCTGGCTTTTTTACAAAGCTACGGCATGATTTTACTTTTGAATAAATCCGCGGGCGGCACGCTCATTCCGGGTATTTCCAATCCGATGGTGATTCTCCCGATCATGCTCACGATTTCCGCCGGTACGATTTTCCTCATGTGGCTGGGTGAAATGATGACGGAAAAAGGTATCGGCAATGGTATTTCGGTTTTGATTTTCGCGTCGATTGTCTCCGGTATTCCATCCGTCCTCGGACAGACACTCGGCATCGCTCAATTCGACCAATCGAAATTAATTCCTTTCGTGATCCTCCTCGCCGTCACCGTCGCACTCACGATCTTCGTCGTACTCGTGACAGAAGGTGCGCGCCAGATTCCGGTAAATTACGGCAGCCGTGCGGGCAGCCGCGGCGCCCAATCCGCGCTCCCAATCCGCATCAATCAAGCCGGCATGATTCCGATCATCTTCTCGGTCTCGCTCGTCACCTTCCCGACCATCATCGCGCAATTCCTACAAAACTCCGCAAATGTGACTGTCAAAACTGTTTCCAATTTTGTCCTCACACATTTGAATGGCTCAGCTCCGGGACTTTTGTACATCGTTTTATATTTGTTTTTCATCATCGCGTTCACTTATTTCTATGTTTCGATTACTTTCGATCCGAAGAAAATTGCTGAGAATATCCAGAAACGCGGTGGCTTCATCCCTGGCATTCGCCCGGGTCGCGAGACTGCCGAATATCTCGGCGGTGTCTCGAGTCGGCTCAATCTCTGGGGTGGACTCTTCCTCGGCTTCGTCGCAGTGCTGCCAATCATTCTCACGAAATTTTTCGCCAGCCAATCTTTCGGCTCCGTGCCGCTCTTGATCTCCGGCGCAGGTCTCATCATCGTCGTCGGTGTCGTGCTGGAATTGATTCGTCAGATCAACGCGCAGCTGATCATGCACGATTACGACAAGTTCAATTAATTCGCTACGATGAATGACGCACCTGAAAATCCAGTCGAAAAGAAGCTCGACGAAGTTTTGAAAGTCCTGCAAAAAATCGAGCAACAGGGTCATCGCAATCCTTGGGGCAGCGGAGCGAAATTTGTAATTTTGAATTTCGCGAAAATCGTCGCTTCGATTTTGACTTTGGTTTTGCTCTGGAAAATCTGGGGCTTAGTCAATGGCATCTCGGGCAATTTTGATTTCCTCCTCGGGAAAATCGGCGATTTGAAGTTTTGGTAAAAAAAATTATCTGCTAAAATTTAACCAGAATGAATAAAGTTCTTGAGCCATCTCGAAAAAAAAGCAGTGTCCCGGCAAATGATGTTAAGGCTCTTTTAGAAGCAGCCAAAAAAATGGAATCATATGCTTCGGAATTACTCAAGAAGATGAAAGAAGAAGATGAAAGATATTCTTGTAGACACTAATATCGTAATTCGAGGAGCATCCAGTCAAAAGTTTTTTGAGAAATTTTTAAATTATTGCAATCTAAAAGGCTTAACTATCGCTATTTGCGATGCAGTTAAGTTTGAATTTCTACGCGGTGCGAATCGTAAAAGCACCAAGGAAGAAATTGAGAAGGCGCTAAATATCTTTAGAACTGAGGATTTTTCAATGCCAATCTCTAAAGATATTTACCTTGATGCAATTACTCTATCCCAACTTTACACACATAAAGGCATACCCTTAAAACAAATTTCTTTTTTGGATTGCGTAATAGGAGCAACCTTAAAAAAGTACGAAAATAAATTACTACTTGCAACAATGGACTTAAATGATTTTCCTTTGTCCATCTTTGACAGAGTAGATATTTTCACATTTGATGATGGCGAAGTAAGTGTAGTCGGTATTTATAAGTTCAACTGTGAAAAATTTGAGAAAGTCCTAGCTAATTTTAATAAATCGTAAGTTGCCTTTACGCCATGAGACAAAAAGAAATTTTGTAGATTTAAATCTACAAAGTGTTTAGTTCCCTATGAATTCAGCCTTATTTTCATTGTGCTCTTCGAGTGTCCGCGCGAAGTGAATCTCGCCATCGGCGTCGTGCAGATAGTACCAGTATTCATTTGACTCAGGATGTAGTGCCGCCGCGATGGCTGAGCGGCTCGGTGAGCAGATTGGTGTCGGCGGCAGCCCGCGATTGATGCGCGTGTTGTAGGGCGAATCAAGCTCGAAATCTACCGTGAATAAGTTTTCACGATGACCGAGAATGTAAAAAAGTGTCGAGTCGGCGTAAAGTCCCATGCCGCTTTCGATACGCCGCCAGAGAATATCGGCAACCTTCGCGCGATTCGCTTCAGAATTTTCTTCTAGCTCGACGATCGAAGCCATCGTGAGAATTTCGTGCAGCGAGTATTTCGAGTTCGCCGCATCGAAACCAAGCTCATGTAAATTATTTTCCATCGCAGTCAGCATCCGTGCGACGAGATCCTCGACGGAGAAATTATCCGGATCGATTTTGTAAGTCGCCGGAAAAAGATAACCCTCGAGACTCGCGACCGTCCGACCAGAGAGCATGCTCGACGGTTCGATTTCCGCACCGCCCGAGCGCACGAAATTCGAAAATTCGCCCGGCTGAATCAAACCGAGCTCGACTAATTTCGCGTCAATCTCAGCGGAATTCCAGCCTTCCAAAATCGTGAGCGAAACTTGCGCGACTTCACCAGCTTGCAAAATTTCCGCGACTTCGGGAATCGTCTCTCCGCCGTGAAATGTGAAATGTCCGGCTTCGACTTTGGTATCGAGCTGATTTTGCGCGAGGTATTTCGTGAGCGCCCAAGCCTCGTCGACCACGCCAATTTCCGCGAGCCGCGTCGTGACACTTTTCAAGCTTTCACCAGTTTCAATCACGAAATCAACCGTCGCCTGATTCACGCTCGGTCTGGCGAGCAGCGCCGGATAATAGACGAACTGGCGATAGACGAAAAGCGCAACCAGTAAAGTGAGAGCAATTCCGACTAGCTGCGTCAGAATTTTTTTAAATTTAAATTGCATCAGAAAAAATTAATCTTGCGGAGCAGCGCCGCCACCCAGCATGCCCTGCATGTCCGCCATCACGCCTTTCATTTTTTCCGCTGCGATTTCCTGCGCTTTTTTGATTGCCTTGTTTCCGGCTGAAACGAGCGCCGCTTCCAATTTTTCGGCGTTTTCTGGCGTCTTCATGACATCCGGAATTTTGGTGGAAATCATTTCCATCTCGCCATTCACCGTGACAAAAACTCCGTCCGTCTCGGCTTCGACATGGATGTTCGCGAGCTCTTTTTTAATCTGCTTTGCCTGTTTTTGCAGCTTGTACATGTCACGCGCTTGTCCGAACATTCCCATTTGATTGAAATTAAAGCCCGAAAATTTTAGCCTAAATCTCGAGGATAAGAAAGCTTCTCGAATTTTTTTGACGAATCAAGATTCTCGTTTTAAAATCGAAGACTTATAACTTTAAAAAATGCTTAAAAAAGCAACCATTGAAAAAGAAGCGAGCGGAGAAGATCAAATTCCAGAAAATATCACGATAACCATTCAAGCAGCTGAACAGCAACTTGCCGAGATTAAAAGAAAAATAGAGGCAAAAGAATTAAGCTTCCCGAATCTTTCGGAATTAGCCCATTCTTTGAACTCCAAAATTAATCAAGAGCTCAAAAGGATTCATGCTGATAGCCAACAAGGCGAACCCAATAATGTGCTCCTAGTTCTAAGCGGGATACAAAAAGATTTGGCAAAACTGGTCGCGAGGGAATCAACGATGAAATTATTGAAAAATAAAAAATTTTTCAGAACAATGGCGAAGATAGTTCTTACTCTTAATTTAGAAGGCAAGAAAGGTAAATCATAATTTGCGTAAAAAAAACTTTTCCCGTAAAATCTCGGCACTTTTGCGGCGGATCGGGTCACTCCTCCCGAAGCGAACCCGCAAAAAAATTTAACCCCCCAAGGATGAATAACACTGACGATCTCCGCCGCTTACTCGCGGCTGGTCTCCACTTCGGTCACAAAACTGCCAAGTGGAATCCGAAAATGGCGCCGTTTTTGTTCGGCTCGAAAAACGGCATGCACATCTTCGACCTCGAAAAAACCGCAGCCGGACTTACCGCGGCGATGAATTTTCTCGAAAAATCAGCCAGTGAAAAGAAAGTGATTTTGCTCGTTTCGACGAAGCAGCAGACACTCGAAAGTCTCCCCGATCTCGCACTCGCACTCGCCTGCCCTTATGTCACAGTCAAGTGGTTCGGCGGCTTGCTCACCAATTGGCAGACGACGAAAGAAAGAATCCGCCAACTGCGCGACCTCAAAAGAGAACGCGACGAGACTGCTTTCTCACGCTATTTGAAAAAGGAACGCACGCAGAAATTGAAGCAAATCGAGAAACTCGAGAGCTGGCTCTCCGGTATCGAAACTCTGGAAAAGAAACCGGATGTCGTCTTCGTGCTCGACACCGTCCGCGACAAACTCGCCGTCCGTGAAGCCAAGAAATGTGGCATCCCGGTCGTCGCTGTTTGTGATTCGAATGCTGATCCGGATTTCGTCGACTACCCGATTCCAGCGAATGACGATGCTGTGAAAGCGATTCAATTGATCTTGAACGAAGTCCACGACGCAATCGAGCGCGGACAGAAAAAACCGGCAGAAGTGAAAACTAAGACAGTTGCCGAGAAATAATTTAAAATTTCTCTGTAATTAACCACCCGAAAATGAACGACGAAAATCGCAACCCCGCAGATCCGAATCCGCCGGTCGAACCACATCTAGTCGAGCCGATTTATAATCCAGACGCGCCGATTCCAGCTCCTGCTGAAAAAATTCCAGTCGCGCCGATAGAAATCCCGACTGAGCCAATCGAGTCACAGCTAGCCGAACCGATTTATAACTCAAATGTGCCAAACCCAACTCCTGCTGCGCCAGTCGAAGATCATGGGAGCTTTCAGATTCCAGTCGTCGAGACAGAGCCCGTCGTGGAAACTCCAGCCAAACCAGTGGAAACACCAGTGGCTGAAGCCCTGATAGAACCAACTTTCGAACCGGCCGCCGAAATTGAGATGCCGGAAGAAGAAATTATCGTCGGTGCGCCAAGTCGCCCAGGCGACAAACCGGAAAAACCCGAGAGCGAATTCGCTCCGCAAAACTACGCGCCGACAACTCCTGCGACTAGTGTCGCGAACAGCACGCCGAAAAATAAAACCGGCTTCCGTCCGGATGGCGTCACGCCTCTCGACCCTGAGGAGAAAATTTTCGCAGCCATCGGCTACATTTCTTTCCTCGCTTTTCTGCCACTCATCACCCGCCGCGATTCGGAATTTGCGCAACATCACGCTTGGCAGGCAGTCGTAGTCTTCCTCGGATTTTTGTTTTTATTAATTTTTGGCGGTTTCCTGGGTCTCGCCGGATTCATTTCCTTCCTGATGGTCATCGAATTCATCGGCGGTTTCTTGTTCGCCTACAAGGGCGATTGGTTCAAAATTCCGGTCGTTTATGATCTTTCTTTGAAGCTGAGAGAGAAGATGCCGCCACAAAATCCGCCGGCTGCCAACACTCCTAGCGCGAATTGATTCGCTAAGATAAGTTTTATTTTTTTAATTATTTTTCAAAATGGCTGAAATCACTGCCGCTCTCGTGAAAGAGCTCCGCGATGCGACTGGCATCGCCATGCTGAAATGCAAAAAAGCACTCGAGGAGTCAGATGGTGACCTCGAAAAAGCGCGCGATATTCTACGCAAAGCTGGCGAATCGGACGCGGCGAAACGCGCCGAGCGTTCGGTTTGTGAAGGTGTCGTCGCGATCAAAATTTCGGCTGACGAAAAGAAAGCGGTCGCGCTCCAACTTTTTTGCGAGACTGATTTCGTCGCGAAGAACTCCGAATTCATCGCGCTCGCTGATGCACTCGCGGCAGACGCGCTCGCTGGGGCAGATGTCGTGAATTCCGGTAAAGAGAAAATTACAGCCGCGATTCAGAAGAATGGCGAGAATATCAAAATCGGCGAAGTTCAAATCGTCGAGGCCGCGACGGTCGCAAGCTATCTCCATTCGAATAAAAAAATCGGTGTGCTAGTCGCCGGCTCAGGTAAGTCGGAGATCTTGAGCGACATCGCGATGCAAATCGCCGCGATGAATCCGAGTGTAATTTCGCCGGACGAAGTCGCGACCGAGGAGGTTGCCAAAGAAACTGAGATCCAAAAAGAAATTCTCGCGAAAGAAGGCAAACCGGCTGAGATGATTGAAAAGATTTTGGCGGGCAAGCTGCGTAAATTCCGCGAAGAAAAAAGCCTGCTAAAACAGTCTTTCGTGAAAGATTCGTCGAAAACCGTCGAGCAATTCTTGGCAGAAAATTCCGCGAAGGTAGAGAAATTTGTCCGACTCGCGGTTTAATTTTCGAAGGAATATCCCGAAGGAACATAAAGATAATAAAGAGCCTGAAAGAGCTGTAAGGATATTTTTTGGAACCCTAAATTGAAGTAGTAATTCCTTACTCCTTACTCCTTACTCCTTACTCCTTACTCCTTACTCCTTACTCCTTACTCCTTAGTTCTTAATTCTTAATTCTTAATTCTTAGTTCTTATTCAAAGACTTTCCACCAATCGCGCAGCTCTGCGGCGGTGAGTTGTCCTGCCGCCGTCGCGTGTTTTTTGTCGAGCGGCGCGAACATCCCGAGTCCGCCGATGAGCGGCGTAATCACGCGCGTCGGCTCACCCGGCTCACCCATCGCGATGGTGAGAAATTGTTTTTTGCGTTTCGCCAGCTCCCAGGAAATTTGGAAAATCGGCGAGCAGTCGTCGAACGATTTGGCGGTGCCGACTAGCTTAATCACATCAGCCTTCATTTTGGCGGCTTTTTCAGCCAATTTACGCAGCTGTTCGATCTTCGGCATTTTGGCGAAATCATGAAATGACAGAATTAATTTCGTCTTGCTGGAATTTTTCTGGAAATCACGCACGAGCGCGACCGGCGTGTCGAGCGCGAGATCGACGAAAGTCGCACCCGCCGCCGCGGCAAGCTTGAGCAATTCGACGCGCTTCTTATCACCAAGTCGCGATAGTCCGCCGTCTTTTCGTGTTTTCAAGTTGACGATGGTCGGCTTCTGCACCGCTGCCAGAATTTTCTGAATTTTGGATTCATCGAGCGCTTTGATTTTGTCGAGCCAAATCTCGATCAAATCAGCCGGGTCCTGCGCATCGAGAATTTGCCGCTCGAAATCAGCGACCGACACTGGTCGCAGTGGCACGATAATTTTCGGGTTCAGCATTTTCGCAAGAGGGTGAATTTTGGTAATTCCGCGGAAATCTCGAGCCAAACTTTCGAACGCTGACCACCGTGCGCCTCAGAGATTTCGGTCAGTTTTTCGTCGAAAATTTTTGTGATTTGGAATTTTTGAATCGCGCCACCCGGCGGCATTGCCTCAATTTTAGCACCTTTTTTGAAGTGATTTTTTGGCATCAGCAGAATTCTGCCCTGTAAACTTTTTTCCACCAAGCCAAGAAAATTTTGGGGATTTTCCGCCGCGGATCGTTCGAAATTTTGCAGATTTTGCAGCGTGCCGTCGAAAAATCCGAGCGTAAAATCGCGGTTGCCCGTCGTCCGAATTTCGCGCCACAAGCTCGGATCAAATTTCCGACCAGCGGTGCAATCATCGAGCGCCTGACGGTAGGCGCGTGTAATCGTCGCGAGATAACCGAGCGATTTATTGCGACCTTCAATTTTAAACGAGCAAATACCAAGCTTCGCGAGCTGCGGAATTTTTTCAATCAAAGCGAGATCGCGCGAATTCAAAATATAACTCCCCTGCGCATCTTCCTCGATGGGAAAAAATTCGCCCGGGCGTTTTTCCTCAACAAGCGAATACTGCCAACGGCACGGCTGCGCGCACTGCCCGCGATTCGCGTCGCGTCCGGCGAGAAAGTTGGAAAGTAGGCAGCGACCCGAGTAAGACATGCAAATCGCACCGTGCACGAAAACTTCGAATTCCATCTTCGGATTCGCCGCCACGATTTTTTTCGTCTCGGCGAAAGACAGCTCGCGCGCGAGAATCACGCGTGAAACGCCGAGTTTTCGCCACATCTGAACAGTGCGTGAATTAACTGAATTCGCCTGTACTGATAGATGTTTCGCGACTTTGGGAAAAAATTTTTGCAAAGTTGCGAGCACGCCGAGGTCGGAAAAAATGAAAGCATTCGGCGGCGTCGCTTGTAGTTTGGCGAGAAAATTTTCCAATTTTTTAAATTCGGAATCGCGCGGAAAGGTGTTGGTCGTGAGGTAAATTTTCTTTTTCGCCGCGCGGCAAATTTTGATGGCCTGCCGAATTTCGGAAATGCCAAATTTATTTTCGCCGACTCGCAACGAAAAATCCGGCGTGCCGAGATAGACCGCATCCGCTCCGAAAGCGAGCGCTGTGCGCAATTTTTCGAGATCGCCCGCAGGCGCGAGTAATTCAGTGGAATTGTTCAAAATGTTCTAATTGTTATAAGTGTTCTAGCTGTCGAACCAGCGCAGCCAGCAAACAATTCGAACGGAAAGTATTTTAAACTAAGTCGCGCTAAAATTTCGGAATGCTGAATTGGGAAAAATTTCCGCGTCCGATTCTCGCGCTCGCGCCGATGGCGGGTTACACCGACTCGGCTTTTCGGCAGCTCATTCGCAGTTTTTCGAAAAATGTAATTCTCTGGAGCGAATTCGTCTCGGCTGATGCGCTGAAATTCGATTCGCAGAGGTCGAAGCAAATGCTGTCTTTCGCGAAAAAAGAACAGCCTTTCGTCGCGCAGATTTTCGGGAAACGACCGGAGAGCTTCATCGAAGCCGCGAAATTCGTCGAGTCGATCGGCGCGGTCGGCGTCGATCTGAATTTCGGCTGCCCTGCGAAGAAAGTCGTGAATTCCGACCACGGCTCGGCGTTGCTCAAAAATCCGAAACTCGCGAGCGAAATAATTTCCGCAGTCGCGCACTCGGTCAAAATTCCGACGAGTGTGAAAATGCGCCTCGGTATCGCGGATGCTGCAAATTTGGAAAGCTTCGCCAAAATGGTCGAAGACTCTGGCGCGCAGCTGCTCACGATTCACGGCCGGACGGCAAAACAAATGTACCGCGGTGAAGCGGATTTCGCGCCAATTTATCGCGTAAAAAAAATTCTGAAAATTCCGGTGCTGGGAAATGGTGACATCGATTCGGCGGACAAATTTTTCGCGCAGCTCGGCAATCTCGATGGACTGATGATCGGTCGCGCCGCCGTCACGAATCCCTGGATTTTTCGGGAAATTGAGAATCGACTCGCCGGCAAAATCTCGCGCACGCCGAAAACTTTGGCAGGTAAAATTCCGACGATTTTGCGCCACGCCCAATTGATGATTCAAGAAAAAGGTGAGCAACGCGGCATGCTCGAGATGCGCAAATTCTCCGCGAATTATGTGCGCGGCGAACCCGGCGCGAAAATTTTGCGAGCCAAATTGGTGCGCGTCGAGAAACTCAGCGAGCTCGAAAAAATCCTCGCGAAAAGATAATTTAGGCTAAATATAAATTTGATTTTGGAGTCAAAATAATGTATAATATATGCGAACCGTTACTAAGAAATGCTCTTTGAAATTACGGAATCTTGAGGCGCAAGTGGTGATGATCTAAAAATAATCGATTATCGCCGATTGTGCCTTAAGCTTCACATAGTAGTAATAAGTCTGGTTATAAACTTTCCCAAAGGTTTATGGTCACTATTAACTCGCTCTAAACGGGCTTGGTGTTTAGAGAGAAGTAATAGACAGATTATAAGTTAAGGTAACTTAATTTATAGGAGATTAATACAGTAATGTTTTATTTTTTACTCTAAGCTCTCATCTGATACTGAAAATACTGTTTGAAACTTGAGGCTTTTTTATTGTGTAAAATTTTTCACAATTAAAAAGGCTAAAGCGGGTAAAATGAGCGAAATGCCAGCACCTCAAAAAACACGTCCTAAGTGTAGTCGAAAGATTCTCGAACTCGTCGCGCACTTTCGCGAAGCCAAAAATCACAAAATGGTGGAAACGGTTTTGCGCCAGCAGTTTCTCGACAAGTTTTTCGTGGAGCTGGGGTGGGATGTGACAAACAACGCGGGCAAAATCGGGCGCGAAATGGAAGTGGATCTCGAACAAAGTATCGAGACGCGCGAAGGTCGGACGGAGCACAAACGCGCGCCGGATTACTCTTTTCGCGTGGATGGGAAGACGAAATTTTTCGTCGAAGCGAAAAAGCCGTCGGTGGATATTCTGGGTGGCATTGGTCCGGCGTACCAAGTCCGGCGCTACGGCTGGTCGGCAAAGCTCGGGGTTTCGATTCTCACGGATTTTGAGGAGTTCGCGGTTTACGATTGTCGGGTGAAGCCGAAGGCAGGCGACAAAGCGAGTGTGGCGCGGCTTTTTTATTGTACTTTCGAAGAATACGCGGAACGGTGGGAGGAGATTGCGGGACTCTTTTCGCGGGAAGCCGTACACGCCGGCAAGCTGGACGCATTCATCGGCGCGGGGAAGAAAAAAGGCGTAGTGGCAGTGAACGATGATTTCCTACACACGATCGAAAGCTGGCGCGACGAACTCGCGCGACATCTCGCGGTGCGCAATCCGGAGCTTTCGCAGGACGAGCTGAATTTCGCGGTGACAAAAATAATCGACCGAATCATCTTCCTCCGCATCGCGGAAGATCGGAATATCGAAAATGAAGGCACACTCCAAAGAATTGCCGAGCGCGATGGTACTTACGCGGAGCTGAAAAAGCATTTCACCAAAGCGGACGAAAAGTACAACTCGGGACTTTTTCATTTCCGAGCGGAGCCGGGCGTAACCGAGGGAATCGATACGATCACGCCGAAATTACAAATCGACGACGGGATTTTGAAAAAAATCATCAACGAACTCTATTTCCCGCGGAGCGAATACGAATTCTCCGTGATGCCAGCGGACATCCTCGGGCAAGTGTACGAGCAATTCCTCGGCAAAGTGATCCGACTCACGGACGGTCACCGCGCGAAGGTGGAGGAAAAACCGGAGGTGCGCAAAGCGGGCGGAGTGTATTACACGCCGGAATACATCGTGGATTACATCGTACAGAATACGGTGGGAAAATTATGTGAAAGCAAAACGCCAAAGCAGATTGCGGAATTAAAAATCGTCGATCCTGCGTGCGGCTCGGGTTCTTTTCTCATCGGCGCGTATCAGTATTTGCTCGACTGGCATTTGGAGTACTACACGAAACATCTGAAAACTTATGCCGACAAATTGTATTCCGTGAAGGGTAAGAAATATCTGACAATCGCGGAGCGGAAAAGGATTTTGTTGAATAATATTTACGGGGTGGATATCGATGCGAACGCGGTGGAGGTGACGAAGTTGTCTCTACTTCTCAAAACTCTCGAGGGTGAGGTTCAGCCGTCGCTTTTCCACGAGCGGGTTTTGCCGGATCTCTCGCGCAATATCCAATGCGGCAACTCGCTAATTGGCACGGACTTTCACGTGGCGAGTTTGTTTGCAGAAGATGATGTGGGGCGGATGAAGGTGAATGCGTTTGATTGGGAGGCGGGATTTCCGGAGGTGTTTGCGCAAGGTGGCTTTGATGCGGTGATTGGGAATCCGCCGTATATCAGAGCGAGAGAATTACCAGTCGAACAAAAAATGTATTTCGAAGCTAATTATTCGACGGCAAAAAATCAGTACGACATTTACGCTGTTTTTATCGAAAAATCTTTGGGTTTAGTTAAACCAAACGGTTTAGTTTCTTTCATCACTCCAAATAAGTTTTTAGTAGCTCAATATGGTTTTGAATTAAGAAAGTTTATTTGTGAAAACTCTAAACTAATTGATTTTCAAGATCACTCGAAAAAAGATATCTTTGGTGGTGTGAGTGTTTATCCGATTGTTTTTGTTTTGCAGCAAGGACGAAGCGCAAAAAAATGCGGTGACAATTTTGATTTACTTCAAGTTTTTGGTTTTAAAAAAGAGGATATTGTGATTCAGCGAATGAAAAAAGCTGAATTAAGCCTTGGCGATGTTTGCACAATCAAAGAGGCGGTTCACACGGGTAATATTCGCGAAAAACTGATTTGCGATAACAAAAGAAATGCAAATTGTTTTAAGTTATTACGAGGTCAAGATTGCAATCGCTACACGATAAAATGGGCTGGCTTGTGGGTTGATTATTCGGTCACTCCGAATAAAAGTAAAAAGGAATATGCAAATTTAATCGACAAATCTCACTTTGAGGGAGAAAAATTATTTTTGCGCGAGATTGCGTTGAGACCATCTGCAGTCTTTGATGACGAGAATTATTTTTCGTTGAACAAGGCTTATGTTTTAAAGAAAAAATCTGATTGCGAGCTTCCGCTCAAATATATTCTCGGAGTGATTAATTCAAAAGCGGCTGAATATTTCTTTGAGAAAGAGTTTGGCGATATTCGCGTGAGCGGTGGCTATCTCCAATTTAAAAAACAATTTTCTTCTCAAATTCCAATTCCGACCTCTTCAAAATCCCAACACGATCGTGTTGTCGCTCTCGTGGAGCAGATGCTCGCGCTCCAGAAAAAACTTCCCGCTCTCACGCTCCCGCACGACCGCGAGTCGCTGTCTCGGCAGATTGCCGCGACGGATCGGCAGATTGATGAGCTGGTTTTTGAGTTGTATGGGTTGAGTGAGGAGGAACGGAAAGTGGTTTTAAATTCTTAAATTTATTTTTTAAATATGAGCAATTTAGATAAAACTTATTTTTCGGAGATTTTCAATGTCGATCATTCTATAGTGGAAAGTTATGGAGCGTTAGACATATCGCTTGTATGTGATAATCCGGCTTTTGTCGATCCGTTTCTTATTTTCGCAAATCCGGAATATAAAAATCTTCATGACTTTATTATTGAATATTTAAAATTTTTAAGGGATTTATCGCAAAAGAGTGACTCATTGGATTTAGAAGATGGTATTTTTAAACACTATTATAAATTTCCTGAGGTAAAAGAGGTTTGGCTAGGGTACTCTGCCATTGGTAATGCCGGCTTAGGTAATTCCAAAGTATTTGCAGATTCTTTGTATAGAAATTTAAATAAAATTTTTTCTAATTTCGGCAAAGAAAAAGAAGGAATAACAAAATCTCAACATCTCGAGAAGCTTTGTCTGATTGAAGAAGGCATAGGTGTTGACAAGATAAGTGATTTTACGATCAACTTGATAAAAGAGTTTTTTTTACGATACACAGAAAAATTTGCACAAAAACATATCGACAAAAGTCTTCTAAAAGAATTTGCAGTCCCCAAGGTATCATTTGATTTTGAAAATCAAATTTGGAAAGGAAGTAAATTCATTCTGCCTTACATTACAAGAAATGGAAAAGAACAATTCGTTCTTTTGGTGCCGAAAGACATAATTGCAAAGTATGATACTTGGATTTCAAGAAACGATTTTCTGAAAAACGATACGAGCATTTTCGCCTCTATTGAAAATGACGAAATTAGGGCAAAAATAAATAAATATTTTAATGATCAACTGAATATTAAAATTACTAAACATGGACAAGAAAAAGATTTTTCTAAAAAAAGCAGGAAGGGGGCTTTGCAAAAGACGATGCGAGAGTTCCCTGCGATTGTTGACTACTACATAAGATATAAAGAGTCAGAAGAAGACAAGGCATTAGAAAATAATTTGTTGGATGCCGAAAACGTCGATTTGTATTTAGATGTTGCGAACATCAAAAGAGAATTAAGAAAAAGGAAATTTGGGAAAATTACGGTTATTGATGACTGCATCCAGAGAATTTTATTTTTCAAACAAACACTGGAATCGAATAGTAATTCTTTATACCTTAAAGAGAAATCGTTACAAGAAAAGCAGTTGCAATTGATGTTTAAGAATGCAACTTACGGATCACTCTTTGATTATAATTCAGAAGTTAATAATGGAAGAGGTCCAATAGATTTTATTGTCTCGTTTGGGATAAATGAAAAAATTGGAATAGAGTTTAAATTAGCCTCTAATAGCAAACTAAAACAAAATTTATTAAACCAAGGGAAAGTTTATCAGGATGATTCTAATCTTAAACATGTAATAAAAGTTATTTTCTTTTTTTCAAATCAAGATTTAGAAGCGATACAAAAAGTGTTAAGTGTACTTAAAAAAAGTGTTGATAATCGTGAAATTTTTCTGATTGATTGTAGAAAAAAAGAATCTGCATCTAATCAAAAATGAACTCTTGCTTCCAAATTTAAATCTTCCACCCACCCCTTCCTCCTCTTCTCGCCGAGGCCCGGCTGACATCGTAATTTTCCGACGAAATATAACCCCGCGATTCATCATCGCCGGTCCATCCGATTGAAAAATTTTTATCGAGATTTTTTGGTTGCGGGGGTGGGAATTGAACCCACGACCTTCGGGTTATGAGCCCGACGAGCTACCACTGCTCCACCCCGCGACGAGGTCATGATTTTAAACTATCCCTTCAGAAAATCAAAAATCTGGTTGGCAGAATCTGTGCGACCGAGTGGCATGATGTGCACGCCGTCGAGACGGTCTTTTAATTTTGCCAAAAGTTCAATCGCTAGCTCTGCGCCACAATTTTCGTCGGCGGCTAATTGCGCCAAAACAGCTTGCGGAATCGTCACGCCGTGCACTTTGGAATTGAAATACTCGGCGACTTTCAAACTTTTGAGCGGCATGATGCCGAGCAAAATCGGAATCTGAATCCCCGCCTGCTTCACGCCATCGAGAAATTTTTCCGCGGTCGCGAAATCGAAAACCGGCTGTGTCTGCACGAAGTGCGCCCCCGCCGCTTCTTTCTCTTTCAAATATTCAATCTGACCATCCACATTTGGATTCGCGGCGACCGCTATTTTCAAAACAGTCGGTGATTTGATTGGCTTACCGAGAAATTCGCCGGAATTCAAATCGCGAATCAACTCAGTCAAACCAGGCGCCCGAATTTCGAAAACATTCTTCGCGCCGGCATCGCCTGAGAGCGCGAGAATTCCGTCAACTCCGAGATTCGCCGCACCCAAAATTTTTTGCGCCAAGCCAAGCTTGGTCGAATCACGACAAGTCAGATGTGCAATCGTCGGAATCCCCGTCGCCTCACGAATGCGAAAAGCCAAAACAATCGGATCAATCGTGAGTCGCCCGAGAATGCCGTCGGGGATATTGAGCGCATCGGCGCGTAAATTTTTCGCCTCAGCGACAATCGCCGAGACATCGCTCCCGGCGAGCGAACTCACTTCGACAGTGACGGGAAAATTACTTAAATTAAGCATTTCCTGAATTTTAGCAGAATTCAAATTTAATTTGTTCCATGTTCCATGCTGAATGTTCCATGTTCAGACGCGGACCCAATTCATCCCACCGAGATTTTTCGCGAGACCTTTCATCTCGAGTAGCGAGAGAATCGCCGAAGCCTCGCTCGCGGTCATCCCCGACTCGCGCGAAATCTCGTCGGCGTGGCGCGCCGTTTTTTGCAGAATTTTCAAGAGCACAGTTTCTTCCGCCGAATCAGCGATGATCTCGCGCATTTTGATTTTCTCGGGTAAGTCGCGCAATTCCAAAGTGTCGAGTACATCCGCCGCCGAAGTAATCGGCTGCGCCTCACCTCGCTGAATCAGCTGAATCGCGCCAACTGAATTCTCGGAAAAAATCGAGCCCGGCACAGCGAAAACTTCACGCCCAAATTCATTCGCCAGTGACGCAGTAATGAGACTCCCCGACTTTTCGCGACCTTCGGTGACGACGGTGCCGCGCGCCAGTCCTGCGATGATGCGATTACGCAGTGGGAAATTATAGGCATTCGGCGGCGTACCGATGGGAAATTCAGAAATAATCGCGCCACCTTTACGCAAAATTTCTTCGCCGAGATTTTTGTTGCGCGGTGGATAAATCGCCTCGATGCCATTGCCGAGCACCGCGACCGTCCGACCACCGACCTCGAGCGCCGCCGCGTGTGCCGTCGCATCCGCACCGAGCGCGAGTCCGGAAACGATTGAAATACCGGCGACTGCGAGATCGCGCGCAATTTCGTGCGTCGCCTGCCGACCGTAATTCGTGAGAATGCGTGAGCCGACGACCGCGATTGCGAAGTCATCGGCTGGAGTCGGGAATTCTCCGCGGACTAATAAAACTGGCGGCGGGTCAAAAATTTCACGCAACAATTTCGGATACTTCTCCGAAGTGATCGGCAAAACTTGCGCACCGACTTTTTGTAATTTGGCAAAAATTTCATCCGGATCAATTTTTTCTTTCTCGCTGAAAATCTCAGAAACTGCCTTAAATTCCAGCCCCGCCCTTTGCCAGTCGTGCCGCGAACCTTTCCAGATTCTTTCCGCGTCATTTTCGAAAAACTGCAAAAGCCGTCCGAAACGCAGCGGTGTGATTTTTTCAAGCGAATTCAGTGCGGCGAAGTGTTTCTCCACCACCTAATTTTAGCCGAAAAAATTATAAATTCTTGAAATTCGCAGGCAATTTTTGAATAATCATCCGTTTCCCTGTGAATTTTTTACTATATTTAATCCTCAGTTTTTCATTTTCTTGTTTTATGTTTTCAGCTATTTCTTTGGCTCTGTCTGATTTTTCATAATCAGCAATAATATCGAAAAGTGCTTCTGCTTCGCCACCAGCATTAATCTTGGCAAAAAGACTGCTGCGCATATGATCCAATTCTGAAAATTGCAAAATCAGCTTTGAATAAAAATGATTCATATCTTTTTCTGCAATCTCAAGTATTTTTGCTAAGTCGCCATTTGTAAGATCACTCTCCTTTTTTCTTTTCAGCTCGTGAGCAACATAACTGTCTCTAATATTACGAAGTTGCTCTATGAGTCTTGTTTCATCAGGATTATACTTTCTTTTTGTAATTTTATGGTCGATGCTTTTTATTGAACAAATAGAAACAACATCCGGGCTAGTGTCAAAAAATTTAGCCAACTGTAAAACGCAATAGTTGAAATGCGCTGCTACTGTTGACTTAAAAAATCTTTCAAGAGACTTAAAAACCTGGTCATTTTTAAGCTCCTTAGATTTAAGAACTTCATAAATATTGTAAGATGAAGATGCTGCGTTTAACATTCCCCTAAGTTGAAGAAGTATTTCTTCGGCATCTTTCAGATAAATTTTTTCCAAATTACAAGTTCTTGAAATTCGCGCGGATGAAACGCGTCGCTTTCTCCGGCTCGTAAATTCCGTCCGTCTCGAAAGTGACGATTTTCTCGTCATACAAAGTCTTCGCGGCTTCGCGCCCGAGAATCGTGACATTGCCTTTGTAAAGTCCGAGTTTCACTTTGCCTGTCACTTTCTGGCGCAATTTATCAACCTGCTTCGCGAGTGTCTGACGACGGCGCGAAAACCAAAAGCCGTTATAGACCAGCTCAGCGTATTCAGCGGAAATGCGATCACGCGCGTGCAGCTCATCTTTGGGAATCGTCAGACTCTCGACGGCGCGCAGCGCAATGAAGAGAATCGTCCCGCCCGGTGTCTCGTACACTCCGCGACTCTTCATGCCGATGAAGCGATTCTCGACGAGATCGACGCGACCGATGCCATTCTGTCCGCCGAGCTCATTTAATTTTTGGAAAATTGCGAGCGCGTCCATTTTCTTGCCATTCAATTTGGTCGGCACGCCTTGCGAAAATTCGAGCTCAATTTGAGTTGTTTTGTCCGGTGCTTTTTCGGGCGAGACAGTCAGCTCAAACATTTCTGCCGGCGGCACGCGATTCGGATTTTCGAGAATCCCCGCCTCGTAGGAAATGTGCAGCATGTTTTCATCCGAGCTCCACGGCTTCGATTTCGAAGCTTTGATTGGCAAATTATTTTTCTGCGCGTAAGCAATCATTTCTTGACGCCCACCGAGTATTTTGTAAAAGGCCTTTTCACGCCACGGAATGTAAGTCTGAAGCTTGGGATCGAGCGCGTGGTAGGTCAGCTCGAAACGCACTTGGTCGTTGCCTTTACCTGTCGCGCCGTGCGAGAGAAATTGCGCGCCTTCTTTTTGTGCGACGGCGACCTGCGCTTTCGCGATCAAAGGCCGAGCGACGGAAGTGCCGAGTAAATAGTAGTTTTCGTATTTTGCTGCTGCCCACTGTAAAGGCAGGATGAAGTCCCTGAGGAATTCTTTTTGTAAATTCTGCGCAACAAATTTCTTGATGCCTGTCTTCTTGGCGCGTTCGCGAATCACGGAAAGATCCTCGACTTTTTGACCAAGGTCCGCGAGAAAACCAATCACTTCGAAACCATTTTGGATTAAAAAATGGGCGATGACAGTCGTGTCCAGCCCGCCCGAATAAGCGAGCACGATCTTTTTGGAAGGCATTTTGGGAAAATTAAAAAAGTTGAAATTGGAGCAAGAGATAAAGCGAAATTAAAATCAGAAATCCGGATACAAGCATAAAAATCCAGGAAATTATTCTGACGCGCGGCGAAATGTAAGAATAATTGAAAGCGTGATTGACGGCGAAACCCGCAAAAACCAAAAACGCTGTAAGCAGCAAACCGTAGACTGTATAAATAAAAATTTGCACGGAATGATTTTAGCAAATCCCGCGAAGCTCAATTTTATTTAAACAAAATTCTGTTTTTCGGCAAGTCAGCCTGATTGAAAGAAAAGCCTAAAAATGCTAGAATTACCGGATTTAATAACACAAAAATGCAAATCAAAAAACCTGAACGCTTTCTCAAAATCGCGATTAGCGCGATTGGACTGGCAATCCTGGTCGGCGGCGTTTTCGCGAATGGAAAAAATTCCAGCCTAAGCCCGAAAATCGATGCGAATCTGGGATCCGCGAGCGCGACTAATTTTGATAATTATTCAATCACGACGAAAATCGGTGCCTGTGAACAAACCACTGCCGCGCAACCGAATGTAGATATTTTCGTCGAAGTAGAAAACCTCGACAAAGTCTTGAGCGGTACGAATGCGCTCGACCTGGAATTCATCGATCCGATTGCAGCAGCGGTCAAAGCCGGAAGAATCAGCTCAACAGCCATTATCCCCGGAGCAAAATATCAATTTGCCGTCGCCGACGGTCAGACGACTTTTTGGAAATGCGTACTGGAAAACCATCCGCTATTCACGGTCGTCCAAGATGCCGGTGACGCGACGAGCAGCTTCTTGGGCCGAACGAATATCTTTACAAACGAAGTCAAAAAATTCTCATATGTGATTAGCCAACAACAAGAAGTCAATCAATTTTTAAACTTCGTTGTCGCACCACACGGCGAAACAATTTTAGAAACAACTGTCCTCAATCCAGCCGGTGAAGTTTTCTTCAAAGTTTTTGAGCTTGAATATACTGACAGCAAAAATTACAACGAATTGCGCCAACTGCTCCGCAGTCGCGTCGGCGTGACGAATTTGCGACCGTCAGTCTTCGGACCTGATTCTTATTATTGGATGTGGGGCGAAAATGACAAAATGGCTGCGAGTGTTTTCATCGCTGGCAACAGAATCTTTGGTATGAGCTATCAAACGATTCACTTCAAATCGATTCGCCGCATGATTGACAGTTTCCAATCCAAAATTGCAGCAATCGAAAAACAAATTGCCTTCGTGAAAAATTTAGATCACACATTTGATAATTTGACGGTGGCTGAATTTACCAACATGACAGAGGCAGATTTTACTCATGATATTTGGCAGAAGTTACAAAGTTTTAATGCTGACGCAAGCAATCTAAGCGCGAATATTCTCGATGCGGCACCTGCAGGAGCGACCGAGATCGTCATCCAGACTAATGCAAATGCTGAACCTGTCGTGGTAAAAACCGAACCGATCACTCCTGCCGCCATCGAAAATTCAGAAGCGACTACGCCAACCGAAACTCCAGCGACAATCACAGAGACTCCAGAGAGCGCGCCGACAGATGAGATCCCAACCCCTACTCCTGCCATTACAGATTTCGAACCACTCCCGATTCCAACAGTGACCGAGAATGCGGACGAGCTGATCCCGGCAAGCCTGTAAATCCTGAATCTAGAAACTCAGAAAAATTGAAGTCCTAAAAATGTAGGGATTTTAAAGCTTAAATTTTAGAACAAGATTGAAGGCCGAATTTAAAATTTCAAAACATCCGAAATTTAAAATTTTAAATTTCAAGTCTTGTAATTTACGCAATAATTTTTATTAGAAACGCCCATCAGGGCGTTTCTACCGTAAGTCCTGGAATTTCTAGCGTTTTGGTTTTTTGCCTGGGTTTATCCGCGCCTGTTGTCAACCCACCGCTTTACATCGGCTGGATTTTAGAAAATCCAATAAATAACTGACTCAAAAAAAACCCTCCGAACTTAATGACCAATGACCCTCCAACCTAACGACTCAAAGACTCAATGACTCAATGACTTAACGACCAATTTCTGGGTTTAGAAGTGCGGGTCAAATACGCTGAGGAGATTCCCGAAAAGATTTTTGGGCGAAAGCTTTTCCCAGAAGGAAAGCTTGGCGGGAGACACGACAGCTGCGGTGGATTTTGCTTTTAGCTCAAGCAGTAGCGAAACGACCTTCGCTGCCTCAGCGCGATTCATGAACGCACCCGGACGGAATTTCCCGTCGGCAAATCCATTCACGATGCCGTTTACTTCCGCGAAATTTACAAAACGCGTGAACCATTGATTGTAGGCAACATCAGGAAATTTCGAAACACTGACTTTTTGCGGCAACTCTAGTCCGCTCGCGAGCAGCAGAATTTTGAGCGCTTCAGCGCGGTTCACTGGATCGCCCGGACGGAAAAGATTATTACCATCACCACTCACCACCCCTGCCGTTTTCGCCGCTGCCACGAAGGGCGTAAACCACTGGTTCTGAGCAACATCTGAGAATGACTCGGTCGTGGTCGCAGAGTCTGTCGGAATATCGAAAGCGGTCGCGGCGATTTTCACGATTTCCGCACGATTGATTTGCGCTCCCGGCAGGAAATTACCATCCGGATAACCTGAGATTATTTCAAGAGAAGCCAACTCGGCGACGAAGGGCGCGAACCATTCAGCCGAAGCCACATCAGCAAATTGCCCAGCCGCGCCATGCATAGTCTCGATTTCAGCGTAAATTTGAGCATCGGAATTAATCATGCCAATCTCTGTCGCGTCTGACTCAATCACCGCGAAAAGAGTGAGGTGATTAACTTCGACATTAAAAGTTTTTTTATCTGCCGAAAGCTTGCCGCCGTCACCGGCTAATTTGTATTTATTTTCATTTTTATCGTAATAAAAAACTTTCAGTTTTTCAGGATTAGCCACTTTGGAAATATCGATTGGAATCGAAATTTTGGCGAGCTTGTCGAAAAAAACATTTTGACCAGCTGTGTCAACAGTAATCGCCGCATATACCTTATTGCCAGAACTACCACTACTGAAACTATTCTGGACTTCTATTGCGGGAAGAGTTTTTGGTTTGATGATAACGCTGGAAAACACATTGCCATTTGCGGATGTGACTTTAGTGTCTTTAAAAATTTCAACCGTGAGCGCCATGTTTTTCGAATCGTAGAGCTTGAAGGTCTGAGTGACTTGTCCCGTCGTCGGCGCCAGCGTGACGCCGCCCGAAGCACCAAGCGTCCCACGAGCATTGACTACGCTTGCCGGTGCACCAGCTTCAGGTAAAGATAAAATTTCATCGGTAGGCTCGTTCTCTCCGCTTGAGCCATAAGGCAAATTAATTTCCATGAAACTATAAAATTTTGTACCGTTTAGTGAATCAGTAAGTGTCAACAAGCGATTATTATCTGAATAATAGTCACCAAGCTCCTCGTTGTTGACATAAATTTTGTAATACTTATTAGCCTCCGCGACATGTACCGCCAAGCTGACTTGGGTGGCAGCGGAAGACTCCAAAGTCCAGTCCTGAATATAGCCAGTGGAGTTAATCGAACTATCACGAAAAGTCAGTGTCGTCGTCGCACTGGTCGGAGCGACGCTGAGATACCGCGTGCTCGACGCGCCTAATTTGAAAGTACTGCCAGCTGGAATCTGAATAATCGCCGCATCATAATCAGCACTAAAAGTAAGCTCGTCAGCGCTGGATCCGCTCAGAATATAAATCGGACTCTCCGGGTCGAGCAGATCAAGCTGAACGGCGGCAGTAAAGCTCACCAGCGCAGCAAAAACATTTTGTAAAACAAAAGTGGCTGCAAATACGATAATTAGTGCTTTTCTGAGAAAGATCATTCTGAAGAATCAAATTAAGTAGGCGATGTGCAAATTCCATCGTCATCCCATGTGCAGCTAAGCGTGCCATTAAGTGTAGTACATTGCGTCCAGCCGTCACCATCAGTATCGCGAATCATTAGGCAGCCACCATTAAGCCCGCCAAGAGTAATCTGACCTATACCTAAACTATCATTAATGTGCAATTCTGAGGCTGGTGTTGTCGTACCAATTCCGACATTGCCAAGTGAATAATAAATTGAGGAATCTTCATTTTCCGTCCAAAGCGATTCACCGCCGCCAAGATCAGTAGCCGAGTCGAGAACCGTACCGTCAGGAAGTTTGAACCCGCCAGTTGTCGAGTAAATCGTGCCAGCGACTTCAAGTGGCTGGGTCGGCTCAGTCGTACCAATACCAACGGCGCCTTTGAGCGCAGTCGTCACAATCTCATCATTACCGAGCACGACTGTATTCGAGCCAATCCCAACTGCGGCATAACCAAAAACATTTTCATTCTCGACGCCATCGACAGAAGCTCGTGTTTCTGCGCCGATATAAACAGAATTGTTGGTAGTTTGATTCTCGCCCCAATCACTAGTGTTTGAACCAGCACCATACCCAAAAGCAGAATTGTATTCACCGATAGTGTTGTCATAAAGGGCATAAGCTCCCACAGCGACATTGTCACCACCTTCGGTATTATTTGGAAGAGCAGAGCTTCCGATAGCAACATTCTCGCTACCGTAAGTGTTAACATTAAGAGTTTCAAACCCTATAGCAGTGTTCTCGATTCCTTCATCATTCATCTTGAGCGCAAAGCTACCCATAGCCACATTCTTATCACCAGTCGTATTCGCAGTAAGTGACTCAAAGCCTATTCCAATGTTGTAGCTTGATTCCTGTGATTCCTCCGCCGTCGCACCCATCGTGAAATTTCCAGCATCCTCACCTATGAAAATGTTGTAGCCATCAGTCGTCACAGTGCCATTGTTGCCGTAATTAAAATCGTGAAAGAAAGGCACTCCGTCTTTATAAATAATGCCAGAACCGTAAATAGTGGGAGCACCGTCGATATGCGTGGTGTTGTCAAAGTAAATGTCAGAAATATCTCCCCCGCCCAAATCATCCGCCGAGTCGAGAATCGTGCCGTCAGGTAATTTGAAACCGCCCGTGGTGGAATAGACCGTACCGGCGACTTGAAGCTTGGTAGTCGGACTCGTCGTCCCAATTCCCACGCGGCTATTCGCCGAATCGAGATAAAGTAAATTAGTATCAATCGCAAGATTCGTGCCGCTCGTGGTGAGCGTGCCGCGAACCGTCAAATCATTCGTCACCATGTTGCGACCAATCGTCGTGACCGCCGCAGTCGGATCGGTCGCTTCTTCAGCGACCTGCGCCGCCGCTTCAGCGTCGGTCTGGACGAAGGTACTCGGATCGAGATCGAGCGGATAAGTCAGACCGTC
>JBAYIN010000006.1 GCA_041665585.1 Patescibacteria group bacterium
TATTTTTGTTTTTGGCTCCAGTGCTGATTTCATTCAGCAATCCGAGGATTGAAGAATGAGTGATTGAGAGATTTTTGATTCGACGAGCGAATCTCAATTCAGACAATCTCAGTAAAGGAACGCTCATATTCTACCAAAATTTGAGAAAAATTGCAAACTTGTTTAATGGTTCGGAGGGTCAGTGGTCATTGGTTATGGGTTCGGAGGGTCAGTGGTTATGGGTCAGTGGTTATGGGTCATTGGTTATGGGTCATGGGTTCGGAGGGTCAGTGGGTAAAAACGCGAATCTCAAAACTAATTCGAGGCTTGAACCGCAAAATTTTCGAATTTTCAAGTCTCGTAATTTACGAAATAATTTTCAAATCCAAATTCTACGCACCATAATTTCCAGCGT
Organism: Patescibacteria group bacterium; assembly: GCA_041665585.1. NCBI lineage: Bacteria > Patescibacteria group bacterium. Next base: position 395 of record JBAYIN010000006.1, read on the forward strand.
TTTGATTTTTTGCTGTTGCTAGCTCACCACTTTCTTTTCTTCACCCCCACCTAGCCTCCCCCAAAAGGGGAGGAATTTAGTCGTTTAAATTCTGCTTCATATTCCATGTTCCACGCTATGTGCTTCATGTTTCTGAGTTTCAAGATTCGAATGCACAACAAATAATCCAGGAGAATCTTCTACAAACTACCAACTATAAACTACAAACTATTTTTGGCGAAGCCAGCCGTAGCTTGTAACAAAACTTTTAGGGAACAATAATCCGATTATTGCCCTCCTTCGCCGAGGCTTCGGCGGGCAGCCTTCGCAAGCGAAGGCTGGTGGAGCTGAGGGGGATCGAAGCTGGCTCGACAGTTATCTTGAATTCAAGCTTGTTCGCGGCGCGCGCCGGCGAGATCCTGATTTTTTTGAATTTGTGCTTTAGGGGATCTCACCACTCGGCCTCCAAAAAAATATTCCCCCGCTGCGCGGGATAAATATTTTTGGTGGAGCTGAGGGGGATCGAACCCCTGACCTCACGATTGCGAACCGTGCGCTCTACCAACTGAGCTACAGCCCCGGAATTTTTTGGAATGTGCGTCCGCCGTGGCGGACTACAGCCCCGGAATTTTTTGGAATGTGCGTCCGCCGTGGCGGACTACAGCCCCGGGATAGTTCGTAGTTATTAGTTTTTAGTTGTTAGTTATTAGTCCCGAAGGAACCGCTTCGGGGTTTTTAGTTTTTAGACCATTTTTAAAGCCGGCGAATTTTATTTCAATCAACGACTTTTCGCAAAATGTTTTCCCGAATCCGCGTCGTCACTTCGTAATTAATCGTCCCTCCCCACACGCCGATTTCTTCGGCGGTGATTTCTTCCTCGCCGAATTTGCCAAGCAAGACCACTTCGTCCTCGAGCTTGGCAGCAGGAATCGCCGAAACATCGACCATCATGATATTCATGCAAACACGGCCGAGAATTTTGGCACGCTGACCGGCAATCAGAACCGAGCCTTTTTCAGCGTAATCACGCGCGAAGCCGTCGAAATAGCCGATGGGCAAAATTGCAATTTTAGTTTCTTTTTCCGCGACGAAGGCGCGACCGTAGCCGACCGAATCCCCCGCCTGAATGGTTTTGAGCTGAGCAATCCGTGTCTTCCAAGTCAGTGCCGGTCGCAGAACAATTTTATTTTGGCGATTCTCTGCGAGCGAAATGAAAGTCTCCTCACTCGGCCACATGCCGTAATTCGCAATCCCCGTCCGACAAATCTGGAAATGCGTGGAATCCCAGAGCAAAGTCGCGGCGGAATTCGCAGCGTGGAATTTCAAATGTGGAAAACCTGCCGCCTCGATCAACTGGCGCAGCGCGAGAAATTCCGCGAGCTGCTGCCGCGCGAAATCATGGCTCGTCGTATCCTCGATGTCCGCGAAGTGCATCGCGACACCGACCAATTCGACTTTGGGCAGTGATTTAATTTTTTCAAGAAAGCGCGGAATGTCCTGCTTCTGCAGGCCTTGGCGATTCGTGCCGGTTTCCACTTTCAAATGAATCTGCGCCGGCAAATCAAGCTCAGCTAATTTTTCCAGCGTCTCGAAATTGAAAACGACAAACTCGGTGTCGAGCTCGACGGCATTTTTTAATTCAGCCAGCGGCGTATAACCCGCGATGTAAATCCGACCCGCATCCCCCGTGGCGCGAATTTTTTCCGCTTCGAAAATCGAATTCACCGCGAGATACTCCGCACCTGCCGCGCGAAAAATCCGAGAGCAGGCTCTCAGCCCGTGACCGTAAGCATTCGCCTTCACCATCGGCGCCAGCTCCACGCCCGAACCGACGAGCGCGCGAAAAATCTGGAAATTGTGCGTAAGCGCGGACTGCGAGATTTCAACCCAAATCAAAGGGTTATCACGATTCATCGCCTGAATTTTAGCACGCTCATCGATTTGACTTTTAATCATGAATGATTTAAATTGGCAATTCATGGATAACGAGCCTATCAAAACTCGCGAAACAAAAGAGGGCGGTTATTTTGCGCTCGGAGGTAAAACTCTAATCAAAAAATTTGGAAAGAATCATCTCCCCGAAAATACAGACGGATGCGCTGTATTTTTACAGGAGGAATTTCAAAGATGGATCAGAAAGCCAGCGGAAGAAAGTTGTTTGAAAATAATTCGGCAAGCCGTCAAACAATATAATCTAAAAACCACTGACGGCTTTAGTTTGATTTTTCAGCTTTTCGGAAAAATAATCGCTCAACAGGATAATCGAGACGAACTTAGAGCGATTTATGAATCTGCGGTCGAAAGTTATGTTCGGGAAAAAACCAGAGAAAGTCTGAAATAAAACTTGATTTTTTTACCAAAAAAAACTAAAATTCCAGGCGCGAATCGTTGCAGAATCTTCGGCGTTTCGTGAGTTTAACCCTTAATTTTAACCCTAAAAAAATGAGCTACATTATTGGCATTGACCTCGGAACGACGAATTCCTGCATGGCAGTGATGCAAGCCGGCAAGCCGGAAGTGCTGGAAAATTCCGAAGGCAATCGGACGACACCGTCAGTCATCGCGCTGAAAGACGGCAATCGTCTCGTCGGTACGCCGGCGAAAAACCAAGCGACCATCAATCCGGAGAATACGATTTTTTCCGCGAAACGATTCATCGGACGCCAATTCGACGAAGTCGCGAAAGAAATCAGTGAAATGCCTTTCAAGGTCGTGAAGGGCGCGAAGGGCGAATGCGAAATCGTAATGGGCGGCAAAAATCACCAACCGTCCGAAATCGCAGCGATGGTGTTGGCGAAAATGAAAGCGGACGCCGAAGCGAAACTCGGCGTGACCATCACCGAAGCGGTCATCACTGTCCCGGCTTATTTCAACGACTCACAACGCAGCGCGACGAAAGACGCGGGCAAAATCGCCGGACTCGATGTGAAGCGCATCATCAATGAACCGACGGCAGCCGCCATCGCCTACGGCTTGGACAAGAAACTGACCAAAGACCAGAAAATCGCGGTCTACGACTTGGGCGGCGGAACCTTCGATGTTTCGATTTTGGAAATCGCCGATGTCGATGGTCAGAAACAATTCGAAGTCATCTCGACGAATGGCGACACGCACCTCGGCGGCGACGATTTCGACCAAAAAATTATTGACTTCCTCGTCACGGAATTCAAGAAATCCGACGGCATCGATGTCCGCGAAGACAAGCTCGCGCTGCAACGCCTGAAAGAAGCGGCGGAAAAAGCGAAGAAGGAACTCTCGACCGCGACGGAGACGGAAATCAATTTGCCATTTTTGACTGCCGATGCGAATGGCCCGAAACATTTCAATGTGAAACTCTCGCGCGCGAAGCTCGAAGCGCTCGTCAGCGACCTCGTCGAACGCACGGCGGAACCTTGTAAAAAAGCGATTGCCGATGCGAAAGTCTCGCTGAGTGAAATCGACGCGGTGATCCTGGTCGGCGGACAGACGCGCATGCCGGCAGTCGTGGCGAAAGTGAAAGAACTCTTCGGCAAAGATCCGCTCAAAGATGTAAACCCGGACGAAGCGGTCGCCATCGGCGCAGCCGTCCAGGGCGGCATCCTCCGCGGCGATGTGAAAGATGTTTTACTGCTCGATGTCACTCCCCTCACTCTCGGAATTGAAACTTTGGGTGGTGTACGCACGCCCTTGATTGAAAGAAATTCAACAATTCCAACCAGCAAATCGCAGGTCTTTTCGACGGCAGCGGATAACCAGCCGAGTGTGGAGATTCATGTCCTCCAGGGCGAACGCGAAATGGCGAGCGACAACAAATCACTCGGCAGATTCATCCTCGATGGCATCCCGCCCGCCCCGCGCGGCGTCCCGCAAGTCGAAGTCACATTCGACATCGACGCGAGTGGCATCCTGGCTGTCTCGGCGCACGACAAAGGCACGGGCAAGAAACAGAAAATCACAATCCAAGGCTCGAGCGGCTTGACCGACGCGGAAATCGAAAAAATGCGCAAAGAAGCCGAGCTGCACGCGGAGGAAGACAAGAAGAAAAAAGAAGCCGCCTCGGTCGTGAATGACGCCGACGCGCTCGTCTATTCGACGGAAAAAACCCTGAAAGAACATGAGTCGAAAATCTCCGCCGACGATGCGAAAGGCATCAAGGAAAAACTCGAGACACTGAAATCCGCGCTCGGCGAAAAGGAAGTCGACCGCGAGAAAACCAAGGTCGCGATGGAAGAACTCTCGAAAGTCAGCCAAGCCGCGTTCGCGAAACTCTATGAGCAACAAGCCACCCAGTCAACCGACGATGTGAAAGTCAAAGACAACAATGAGCCGAAAAAAGATGGCGACGAGACGGTCGAGGGAGAGGTGGTGGATGAGAAATAATAACAAAGGAATTATTTTGACGGTAGAGACGCTGCAATAGCAGTAGAGACGCTGCAGTGCAGCGTCTCTACACGAACAATTTGTTTTCTGTTAATTTAGATGTGTGGTTCGAATTACAAATTCGAACCTGCGCGAATTCAGTCCCCTAATTGAGCTGATTTGACAAATTAAAAATTATTGATTAAAGTATTAACTAATAATCATTTGGAATGAAACTATCTGACACCCCTTCTGAAAATCCAGAGACACAGCGAATTAGAATTGAGAATTTACTCAGAGAAAATACCGAGATGGAAAAGAAACAGATTCTTGTGTTAGGTAGAAATGGTTCGCCGTATTATGTTAAAACATCTCAATTCATAATTAAAAAAGCAATATCTGAAGGTACAGTTAAAATGGTGGAACACGACGGATATGGAGCACTGCCGCAGGCTATCAATTTGCCTTGGGATGTCATCAGCCATAATAGGAGTTAAAAAAGAGACGGGCTGTATCGTCTCAATAATGCGACCGCGCTTTCGCAAGTTCAAGCTTACAACTTGAACCGTTTATTTTTTGTTGGCTGAAATGTGTGATTCGAATTACAAATTCGAACCTGCGCGAACAAAATCTCCCCCAGCCCCTCTTTGCGCAAGAGGGGGGCTTTTTTCTTTTTACGCAAAAGGAGTGAATCTGAAACTCCCCTTTGGTAAAGGGGGATGTCTCGCCACTAAGTGGCCCCTTCGGGGTCGCGGCGGGACAGGGGGATTTTTTGTACAGCTTTTTTGATAAAATCCCCTCACTATGAGTGAAATCAAGCGCAAATGGGATTTGCTGCCGAAAGAAAAACGCCAGTCCTGCATCGAGGCAATCATTGCGTTTTTCCGGGAAGAACGGGATGAGACACTCGGCATCATCGCCGCGGAAAGTTTTTTGGATTTCTTCTTACAGGACATCGGCGCGGAGATTTATGACCGCGGCGTCACGGATGCGAAAGAGCTACTGCGCAAACGCTGCGAGGATTTGGAATTGGATCTCGATATTTTGCTGCGAAAATAGTGTTCGGATTCCCCCTAGATTTTTGTTAAAATGAATCCCGTTTTATCATGCCGCCCAAAAATCGCACGCTCGTCGCACTCGTCGAAAATAAATCCGGTGTACTAAATCGCATCGCGAGTCTTTTTCGACGGCGCCAATTCAACATCGAAAGCCTCACCGTCGGGCACTCGGAGAAGAAAGGTCTGAGCCGCATGACCATCGTCGTGGAAAAAGGCACCGACATCGACCAGGTTTTTCGGCAGATGTACAAAATCATCGAGGTCGTGAAAATCAAAAAACTCGAAGAAGCCGAAGCCGTGATTCGGGATCTCGCGCTCGTGAAAATCGCCGTCGAGGCGGAGACTGCACCCGCGCTGACGAAAATTTTGCGGAAATTTCCGGTGCGCGTCGCACGCAAAAACGGCCACTTCTGGGTCATCGAAATCTGCGCCGAGCCTCAAAAAATAGACGAATTCATCGTCGCCGTGAAAAAATTCGGTGTGCTCGAAATCTCGCGCGCGGGCGCGACGGCACTTTTGAGTTGATGTGAAGTAGGCTAAAATCCCCTCGCTTTTTTAACTTTTTAAAATGAAAATGAAAAAAACCTACCTCGGAATCCTCGCAGTTTTAATAATCGGCGGCGGGTTCGCGGTGAAAATCTGGATTGACCGACCAAATGATCCGCAGCAATTCGTAAATGACGCGCTCGCCAACTCACTCGCCATCGAGTCGGGTAAGTCGCAAATGAATCTCCAAGTCACGGCGGATGCCGGTGAGATGGGCAACGCGCAAATCGCACTCGCAGGCAACGGAGTCATTGCGAACGCGACCGAATACATTCCCACGCTCGATTATCAAATGACGCTGGATTTCACGACGACCGTCGCCGGACAAATAATCTCAGGCAAAGCGAGTGGTGAGATCAAAATCGTCGACGAAGTGATTTACGGCGAACTCAGCGAATTCACGCTCGATGGTGCAGACGCGCTCGGACTCCCGATTGAGACGATTACACCTTACATTGGGAAATGGTACGGCGTTTCAGTCGCGAAATTGAAAACATCCGACCCGGAAATCGCCACTGTCTTCGAAGAACAAAAGGCGCAACAACTCGCCATGCGTGAAGCCCTGAAGGGTCTCCTCGCCGCGAACGACATTCTGCTTGTAAAAAAAATGCCCATCAGTCTCAGCGATGTCCAACCGGTCGAAGTCACGCTGAATACCGACCTCATCATGTCTGACGCTTTCCTTGCGGAAATTGGCGAATTATTCACGCCGGCTCTACCGGAAGGCACAGAGAATCCTCTGAATTTCGACGCCGCGCAAAAAGCCAAAATCAAGACAGTGCTGGATGAGCTCACGACCAAAATCAAATCAACCATCCTGCTCCAAGTCGGACGCGACGATGGCTTCCTCCGGGGCTACACCGCGACTTTGAATGTCAATCTCGCTGACCTCGAAATCCCGCAAGTGCCGACTGGCACCGTGAGTGTCGTGCTCACCGCGCAAAATTCCGAGCTCAACCAAGAGCAGACTGTCACCGCGCCGACTGATTTCGAAGAAGTCGACCCGCTGCAATTCGTCCCCGCTCCGACCGAGCCAGAAGTGGTCTTGGACGAGAATGGCATGCCGGTCGAAGCAGTGGTGTTGGACGAGAACGGTATGCCAATCGAACCAACTGATTCGCTCGACACCCTAGCAGACACAGAGACCGAAGAGAATGTCGATTTAGTGCCTGCAACAGTCGAATAATTTTTCCGGTGAAATCGAAATGCTTTTTTTAACTTTTTTGAAATGAAAATCTACCACGAAAAAGATGCGGATGCGCGCATTCTGAAGGGCAAAACCATCGCCGTCATCGGCTACGGTGCCCAAGGTCGCGCCCAAGCACGCATGCTCCACGACTCGAAAGTCGCAGTCGTCGTCGGCGTGCGAGCAGGTGGTCCCTCCGCCAAGCTCGCGAAACAGGACGGACTGAAAGTCGCCTCCATTGCCGACGCGGCGGCGCAAGCGGACATCATCCACATCTTGATTCCGGATGAAATTCAGAAAACGGTTTACGAGAAAGACATCCGACAATTCGTCACGGCGGGCAAGACTCTGAGCTTCAGCCACGGGTTCAACATTGTCTTCAAGAGAATCGTCCCCCCGAAGAATGTGAATGTCATCATGGTCGCGCCGAAATGTCCGGGTACAGAAGAGCGCAAATGCTACCTCGAAGGCTTCGGCGTCCCTGCGCTAATCTCGGTGCACCAGGACGCGACGAAAGACGCGAAAAAAATCGCGCTCGCCATGGCGAAAGAAATGTACTTCACCAAAGCCGGCGTGATTGAAGCGACTTTCGCGCAGGAAACTTACGAAGACCTTTTCGGCGAGCAGACTGTCCTCTGCGGCGGCGCGGCGGAATTAATTAAAGCCGGGTTCGAGACGCTGACCGAGGCGGGCTACCCACCGGAATTCGCCTACTTCGAGTGTCTGCACGAAATGAAGCTAATTGTGGACTTGATTTACGAAGGCGGTCTCGGACGCATGTATGATGTCGTGAGCAATACCGCGGAATTCGGCGGTCGCCTCGTCGGTCCGAAAATCATCGACGCTGGCACGAAGAAAAGAATGAAAGCCGCGCTGAAAGATGTCGAGAGCGGCAAGTTCGCGAAAGTCTGGATGAAAGAATACGCCGACGGCATGCCCAATATGAAGAAGTGGCGCGCCGCGGAAAAGAAGCATCCCATTGAAGTCACCGGCGCGAAGATTCGCAAGCTCTTCGAAAAGAAGAAATAAGCCACCGCGAAATCTCAAGCGAATAAAACCCTCCGCGTGAGGGTTTTATTTTGCCCAGGCGAAGACGAGCAGCAGGAGGTTCACCAGGTAAATGGCAGTGCAGACGACGCAAATTGTTTTGACCTTGAAATAAAGCTGGTATGCGAAATACAGGGAAAAAATCACGCCGAGCACAGCGAGCGGCGCGAGGTAGGCTTGGAGCGGCGGCAGCGTGGCGAGGAAAATTGCTGCGTAGAAACCAATGCCGTAAACGCCATTTGGGATGCCGAAGATTTTGCCCTCTGCGCTGCGAATGCTCTTCATGCAAGACATCCGGTCACTCAGGTCGCAGACGGCTTTGTACTTGGCGTCGCGTTTCAATTTCCAATGCAAATACAAAGTGTAAAGCGAGAGCGCCAAACCCAGTCCGGCGAGAATTTGGATGGGAAGCATGAGGAAATGTAGCGTGACTAAATTTTAGCGCAAAACCCGTAGGGAACGCAGATCTGCGTTCCCTACCGCGCGGCAAATAAAAACTCCGGTCTGCAAGCAAGCCGGAGTTAAGGTTTTAGGTTTCGCCCGAGCACTTCCGAAATCGGCTTGCTCGGACAGAGAAAATTTTTGAGAGCCGCAAAACCAAGATGTCGAGTCTTGTTTTGCGACATGCCCACTATCAATCCAGAATAATGCGTTCGTCTTGCCAGCTGATTGCATACTCGGTTTTGAGCCCCTCCTCACCGTCAGCCGTGACGGCCGAAATAGATATTCGAGGATAGCCCGAATATACAAGCTTGACCGAAGTTTCGGTCGTCTGAGCAGCCAAAAGCCAAATACCAGAATCAATATAGATATTGTAACTGGCCGCTCCCGGGACAGCAGCCCAGCTGAGATTAATTTCATCCGGGATACCTCCAAGGACTGCAGATTCCCACATAATCCACAAAGAATCGATGGATGAAACAGGTGCATAACAGACAGCAATCTGCCTCTTGATATCCTTGATGATTTTCGGTCCCGATCTATCGCCTTGGAAATAGGAGAGCAGAAAATCGTGATTTAGACGCTCATACGACTTCGTATTCTCCATATTTCCTGGCAACGCCCCGAAGGCTCTCCTAACACTGTTGATAACATGGTCATCATAGAGTGTGGTGTAGGGACCACAGCCAGCCACATAGTCTGCGGGATTTGCCACACTGACGACTTTCAGATTGTCAGGATCATTAATTAAAAAATGAGCCTCATTGGCATAGAAATTACCTTGGGAGTGGGCGACCAATAGCACCTTATTCCCAGCGTCTATTTCCGCACGGTATTTAGTAACATGCTCCCAGAGATCTTTATCTGAAACCCAAGCTTGAAGCGACGCACTGGTAAAAAGTGTTTCCGCTGCAGCCCAAAACCAATCTGGAGCTTCCACGACACCACTAATCCAGTCAAAAAATTCTGGCCAGACCTCTATGCTTTTTTGCTCTGCAACCTCGACCAGAGAAAGTGCGCCTTCGTTTTGGTTATAGGCGACTTTATAATTGATAACTTGACCATTGAAGGTCGTACCAACCGCTTTTTGGATTGCTGCTCTTGCATCATCAGCTTTCTCTTCGGTAGGAACAAACATTCCATTGCAGTAAAACACTACAACATCAGCAAACGCCGAAGATGTCCGAATCGCTCCAAACACCAAAAGAAAAAGCACTAACCAGATAGTTTGTTTTTTCATGACCTTTCTCCCAAATTTATTTGTTTAAGCCAAAGTCGCAAACTGCGCAATCGTCATTAGGAGAATCAAAGAATTCTCCCGAGAGCTTGAGGTCGTTTTCGAAATACCTCTTAACTCTCGCATGGGTGTTGAGTTGCGTCTTACGAAATTCATCCTTAACAGCAATTGCATCGCCTAAGCTGTCTCGGACACACCGCACACAAGCACTGGCATTAGTGCGAATCCTCGCTTGGGCAATTGCCTCCTCTTTAGTTTCGGCAAGCAAGAAATTTTGCTGAGCAACGGCATATTGCACCAAGACTTTTCTGGTGTTTTCATTCTCTTGCCCTGGATATGTGGTCTCGATGTAACTATCGAGATAATCCCAGACACCGTTGTTGTCGGCATCTTCTCCCGCGATAACATTGTCGTCATCGTCACCACCGCCACACCCAGCAACAAGCAGTGTTATGAAAACAAGTCCGATAATTTTTCTGATTTTTTTCATAGTTCCTCCTAAGTAAGTTTGAGTTTGGGTTTTTAATTTTACCTCAGTTTTTTGCCGATTGAATTTTTTACCAACCTCCTTTCTTTTTGTTGTTTAAATTGTTAATCGAAATGTCAAAGGGCGGCATTCACGCCCCCCCCCAAAAAAAAAATGAAATACTATTTTCGTTTGGAGAAGTAGTGCACTTTAGCAAAAATTTCCTAAAAAGTCTATTTCAAGCGGAAAGACTTTGTCCTGTCGACTCAGTCGCAGTCATTCAGACGACGAAGTCCGGACGCGACATTTACGCGCGCGGTATTGGCGAGGTGGTTTTCGGCGGCAAGAATATTTCGGACGAGTTGCTGAAGCTGAAAGTGGTGAAAGTGTTTGTGGAGAGTAGGTAGTGAAAAATGAAGTTAATTGTAGGGAACGAAAATCCCAGCGGGACCACTTCGTGGTGTTCGTTCCTGACTCTGGCACCTGCGCCATTTCACACTGCAGTCATGCAAGTACTTGGACAGACGACGATTTTGAGCGTGAGCGAAAAATGCCTGAATTTAATTCAAAAACTAACTGTTCTTGAAAATGATCTTTAATCGCATCTTTCAGGGCAATCGAGAGAAAAGTTGGCACAGCATTGCCAATTTGTAAATTCCTGGAACTACGAGATCCATAAAAAATATAATCATCTGGAAAACACTGCAGCCTCGCGCCTTCCCGCGTCGTGAGCGGGCGAGGAGCCTTCGGATGAATACAGCGCGAAGATGACGGTGTACTCAAATTCCGAGTAATTGTCGGACTCGGTCGGTTCCACCAAAGTCGGCAATAAGTATTTTTGAATCCACTAGTCGGTCGCATTTCTTGCGGTAAGTCTGCAGGCGTCCCTCCGTCAGGCAAGCATTGCATGATTTTTACTAGCTTGGCATTATTCTTCGGCGCGTTGTGATCCATTAATATCTTGGGGGAATTTTTCCGCATCGACTTTTGAAATTCATTTTGAGGTGAGCTTGAATATTCGAAACTTTCTGCTCCACTGCTAATAAAAGGTAAATCATTAATCGCCTCTGCTATTGTCAAATAAGGCTTTAAATTGCGATTAAAAAGACTAACCTCAAAATTAGAATTACAATGAGTCGGCTCAGGATAATTAAATTTTCGATTTAGTTTCGTCCCAAAAATAATAACCCTTTCGCGAATTTGCGGGACGCCAAAATCAGCCGAATTCAAAACTTTATATTCAACTCGATAACCCAACGACTCAAACAAATCCAAAATAGTTTTAAATAGTTCTCCTCCTTGCATCGAAAGCAAACCTTTTACATTCTCAAATAAGAACGCCTTCGGCTGGATTTCCTTCAAAACTCGGTGGTACTCCTGAAATAATTTGCCGCGCGGATCATCAATCAGTCTTTTGCCAACAGTCGAATACGCCTGGCAGGGCGGACCACCGACGACCAAATCAATCTCACCTTTTTTTAAATTAAAATCCTTTTGCAAGTCTTTTAGGCCGAAATTTTTAATATCCTTACAATACATTTTGACTCCAGGATGATTCAGCTCGTAGGCTCGCGCCATATCCGGCAAAATCTCGTTCGCTGCGATAATTTGATAGTCATCGTCTCGGGCAAAACCAAAACTTAGCCCACCAACCCCAGAGAATAAATCGACAACTTTGATTTTTTTTGCCATGTTCAGTCGAAATTTAAATCTGTAAATTTCGGTGGTTTTTCCGTCAACTTCCACACAAAATAATTTTGATCGATATTTAAAACTGTTTGCCCTTCCATTTGTTGTCTTGTGATCCAATTGGTATTATCGTCTTCGACTCCGTCCAGCTTAACAAAAGCAACTTGTCCGTTGAATAAATCAAAATGAATAGCGATGGACGAAATCCCTTTTTCTGCGAAAATTCTTTTCGCTTCTAAGACTTTGTGTTGCTTGATGTCGTTTATGCCCTGAAAACCAGACTGGATTTCCAATCTGATTTTTCCAATATTTTTTAGACTAATTTCTAAATCTGCTTTTGGCGTTCTTTTGAAGGTTTCGATCTTGGCTAAATCGTCATCCCCAATCGAATAAATATCTTCAATCCTGACGCCGAAAATAACTGACAGTGCACCCAAGAAATAATTCGAGATAACAAAACCGCGCACCCAAGAAAAATAAACCTCCTCAGGTCGCCTGCCCTGATTATTGAGACGCGGAATAATGTTATTATTTTTCAATTTCTGAAAAACAACACCTATATTTTCTTTACAAAAAGATGCTACATTTTCGATTTTGAGCGACTGGTCGACAATCTCGTTAAGTTTATTTACTATTTCAAATAGTCGCTTATTGAGAAAATTAATGTAATTGAAATCGACGACCGGTGTGATGTCTTTTGCGGCGAAAAAGTCTTTTGCGGCACCCTGATTTGTAAATCCAAGCTCTTGCCTATATTTTTTAAAATATTCGACTGTGATTATCTTCGTCATGTTTCCATTTTACAGAACTTTTTATCAAAATTTTTTCTCACCGTAATTCTGTATTTTCCACCACTAGCCAAAACCCTTATCTTCGCGAGAAGCGCGTGAATCCACCAAGCGCGACGATTTCTTTCACGCCGGCTTTTTGGATTTCATCCAGCAATAGATTCATGCCGAGCGAATCACTCGCGATGTGTCCGGCGATCAAGACATTGATGTGGTGTTTTTCCGCTTCTTTCTGTGCGTCCGGACGCATGTGCATCGCGATTTCCGTGCCGATGCCCGCGTGCTTCAGTGATTCGTAGACTTCAGCCGAGCCACTCGTCCCACCCGTGAAGCCCGAGACGGCGATTTTGCCGGCTTTGGAGCTTTTGCTGCCGACGAAAGCGAGCGGCGGTACGCCGCGGCGGGCAGACTCAGCGAATTCCGGCTCCTCCAGCAGGACATCGATGATCTCACCGAGCGTACGCGGTTTTTTCTTCGCCATTAATTTCTCGACGAAGCGGTAGGCGAGATTGTCCGCGACGGTGTGTGTGCAGGCGTAAGGAATTTTGAGCGCGCGCGCGATGTCGATATTTTTTTGGTGATTGACCGGATGAATGCTGCGCAGAACGCGCGCCGTTTCTTTGTCCATTAATTTTTCGATGACATTGACCGGCACACCCGCCTCGGCATAGAGATCCTCTTGCAGGCGCATCACGCTGTCGAGCTTCGCGAGCGCGATTCCCTCCGGATGATGCGAGAGTGCGAGGTCGATCTTGGCGCCGGATTTGTTTAATTCGTGGACGAGCAAAATTTCCACCGCTTCGAAGTCGATTCCCACGGCAATTTTTTTGATCTCAGTCTTCGGATCGCCATGGAGAATGCGCGTGTCCGCGTAGGGATTTTTGAGGCGTTCGGTGTCGAAAAATTCGCGCTCTTTTTTGTCGAGCTTATCGTAGACTTTTTTCTCTTCCGCGAGCTGGCGGTCGATTTCGGACTGCGGGCGCGGGTCGGCGGAGCGACCGGTGGCGATGGCAGTCTCGTAAAATTTTTGAAGTTGCATGGCGGAAATTTTAACACGAAATTTTTCACGCGAAAGCGCAACTTTTTATTTTTCCACTTTTTCGATAGACTTTCCCCGTTTTAATTTTGTTAAATGGACTTCATCGATTTCGCCAATTTTTTGAGAAGACAGTGGCTCATCGTCCTCGCCATCACGCTCGCGACGACACTCGCCGCCGCGACGGTTTATTTTTTACAACAGCCCACCCAGAAATTGACGCTGCTTTTTTCGGTGGGCGTGCAGGCAGAAAGTGAGCTCGAGAAAAGTTTCGACGCAACGAAATTAGCCGATGATTTTTCTGACACGATTACGGGTTGGCTGCGCTCCCCCACTTTCGCGGAACGCGTCAGCGGCATCGCGGGCACGCCGGTCGCGATCAGCGGGGCGGCACAAGCGACGCAAAATTTCCTGATTGAAGCGAGCTTCCCGGCGAATGGTGGCGAGCTCGTGTCCGCCGCGACGAAGCAAGTCCTCGCCGAGGAGCTCGCGAAATACGATGCTGCTTCGAAGTTCAAATTTTTCACGACTCTACACGGCGAGACGCTGAATGTTCAGAGTATCAATTTGCCGAAAACACTTGCTTCAGCGGCGTTTGGTGGAATCCTGCTCGCCGTCGTTTGGCTCGTCCTGGCAGCGAATTTCGGCGGTCGCGTGAATTCGGTGCGCGAAGCCGAGCGGATTTTGCGAGAGCGCGCAGCCGTAATTTTCCACAATCCGAAAAAGGACGAAATTAATTTCTTGAGAAAACTGGCGAAAAAATCCGCCAACGCCGTACTCGTCGGCGCGGATTTCGACGCGCAGAAATTGGGACTCGAGCTGAAGACTTTCGAGCTGCCGCACGACGCGGAAAAGCTGAGTAAAAGTGAACTGAAAATCATCGTCGTGCGCCTCGACCAGACGCGCGTGAATACGCTGCGCATGATTCGCGCGCTCAGCGACGAAAAAATCGCCCTCGCCATTTGGGCTTGAAAGCCGGTAATTTTAGGACTAAACTCTCGCAACTTAAAACTTATTTCTTACCAACTTAATCCTTAGTTCTTACTCCTTACTAACTTAATCCTTAGTTCTTAATCCTTACTATGCCTCTCATCAAATCCGCCATCAAAGCGATGCGCAAAGACCGCAAAAAAACGGCGCGCAATCGCCTGCAAAAAGACAAAATGCACGACTCCATCAAAGCCGTCGAGAAGCTCTCGAAAGCGAAAGACAGTGCTGAGAAATTGGTTGCAGCTGTGAAAGCAGCCTACAAAACTATCGACAAAGCGGCGAAGAAAAATTTGCTCCACAAAAAAACCGCTGCCCGCCGCAAATCGAAAGTCGCGAAATTGGCAAAATCAGCCGCGAAAAAAAGCTGACTTCTTGAAGCCGCGCGCATCGAGTGTTTGATTGACGAGGCGATCCGCTTCGCAGTTTTTCTCGCGCGCGATGTGCGCGATTTTCCATTTGGGAATCTGCGCCAAACCCGTGTGCGCTTTTTCCGCCAGCTTTTTGAGATTCAGATCTTTGATTTTCCAGCGACCGGAAATTTGCTCGACGGCTAATTTCGAGTCGAGGAAGATTGCAAGCTCGGTCGGCTGAAATTCGAGTGCTTTGCGAATACCGAGAATCACGGCGGCGTACTCCGCCTGATTATTGGTCGCGTCACCGAGGAATTGCGCGACACTGGCAAGCGTCTCGCCCGCGGAATTTTGGATGACTGCGCCCGCCGCCGCCGGACCGGGATTACCGCGCGCGCCCCCGTCGCAAAAAAGTGTGAGCTTGGTCATGAGCATGGAACATGAAACTTGGAGCATGGAACATGGAGCATGGAGCATGGAACTTGGAACTTGGAACTTGGAACAAGATAGCATAACCCGAACCTCGAAACTAATTCGAGGCTTGAGCAGCGCAAAATTTTCAAATTTTCAATTTTAAATATTAAATGACCTTCACCCTCCGAACCCAGTGACCAATCACCATCCGAACCAATAATCGATTAATTTCAAATTTTCAATTTTAAATATTAAATGACCTTCACCCTCCGAACCTAATAACCCAATGACCAACCACCCTCCATGTTCCATGTTCCATGTTTACTGGAAAATCACATACGAGAAAATCGGAATGGCGGAGGCACGACGGAAACGCGTCTCAATCGTTTGCTTCACATCGCCTGCGAAACCCTGTGAAACAATGTAATTATATTCGTCGGACCACGACTCATCGCTCACGAGCTTGTAGCGCAGTGAGTTGGTCGGGATACCCGAAGTCTCAGAAAGTGTGGCAATCAAACTAATCGTCAGCTGCGCGCTCCTCCACTGCGGGTTATCAAACGCTGTTTCAATTCCATTCATCCCCTCACCAAGCTTGGTTAAATAGTCTTTCGGCGTAGCATAAGAAAAAGATTCTTCAACCGCCGAGACACGATTTAGGTCCGTTAGGTCAGACATTTTTTGAGGGCTCAGCAAAGTTTGACTGATGTCTTCACCGGCATACACATCGCCATCGGCACCAAGCAAAACACTGCTTGTGTCCAAATCAAAGATAAAGCAAAACTCATTGGCATCGATGACACCACTGTCGTCACAATCTTGATTAGTGATGTCGGACTCCCACGCAACACCCTGCAAGGTGTGCTCTATGCTATTGCCGTCAATCGCCGAGAAAGTCCAAATAAAAAGCTCGTCTTGGTCATTACCGTTGAAATTCGGCGCCCAGTCCGGACCCGGGTCAAAAATAATTTTTGTGTTTGAGACATCTGAGACCCAATCGAAACGGAGCTGCGGCTCAGGTTGACTAATTTGATTTGGGTTAGCGTCTGTAAGCAAGCTCAAGTTGAGCGGCTGCCTTTTGGTCAGCTCGCCCCACTCATCACTCGTGAGTACACCATCTTTGTTGCCAGCGAAATACGGATTTGGGATTAAATATTCATTGCTAACATTCTTGAGTGTGCGTGCAAAAATCCGCCAAAATCCGCGCGCGCCGGAAAGATCATCGTCGCTCGCATCCGTGTCGAGTAAAACAATCGGCTCATCAGCGAAATCGACAAAACGATATTGGTGATCGTTGTCACAGGCTGCAAGACCAGAATTGTCATTACTATTGAGATCAAGTTGGTCGTCACAAACAAGCTGCGAACTATCCGTCTGATAGCCATCTTTATAAGCCATCAAATCGTAAAGCGCCAATTCGATGCCGCTTTCCGCGGCAAAAAAGGCCTTGTTTGCTCGTTCGACTTGAGCTGTCGTCTGGATGAAACCAAGCACAAGCTTGGTCACGGTTCCGGAAATTAAAATTAAAACAACCGTCAAACCAAAAACAACCAAGAGCGAAACACCGCGCGTGTCGCGAAAATTTTTGCGAAAACTGTGAAAAAGATTGGACATCTTAAGGCAGACTTTTAACTTCATTTTGAGCGCGTGCGCCCACCGTAGTTTGGAGTGTGATGGACGGAATCTCGCCGCGCACACCGTGCGCTCGTGAGGCGGAGGGATTGACTGTCATCTCAATCATCACATGTGGCTGCTGCTGAATGTCATCGGTGAATTCAGCGAAAGCTTTGCGCGGATCTTCGAGCGGCGCAACGAAAAATTTGAGTGAAGTGATTTGAATCGAGTCCGGTTGAATTTTTTGAAATTGACGCGTTGTGCAAACTCCCGCTGCATATGCCGAACAAAAATCAACTGCTGGCACCCAAGAGTCGATTTGACCATCACTCTCACCGGTATCCAGCGTGGCGACGATGCCGTCATCGCCATAATCACGCCCTTCCAATTTCAACATTTCGAGATGGTATTCTCTATCAGTGCCGACAAACTCGGGGATTAATTTGAAAACTGTTTTTTCCGTACCGTCGGCCGTGATGAGATAAAGTTCGCATTGCTCATAACCCGAAAAATCTGTGACAGCAGTCGGTATGAATGGAGGCGTACAAACCGCAAGACTACTGGCGTCGCCCAGCGGCGCAACATCAGCATTGACGCCAATATTTTCATCCAAGCGTGTCACTGGATCAGGTACCAAGCCATTCGCATCGCGATAAAAATAACGCGCGTAGTCACCGTAATTAAGACCATAGAACTGATTATCAGTTTCAGTGCTTTGCCATTTAAAACGATTCCAATATTCTTCGTAGTCAATCGTCCCGCGCCGCATTTCTTTCACGATGCGCTCGAGCGCGATTCGTCCTTCTTCGTAGACAATCTTGGAGACTTCAGCCTTGCGTTGGCTGGCAAAAGCGTCTGTAAAAATACCGGAGGTCGCAGTGATGATAACCAGAAAAATCGAAATCGCAATAATCGCCTCGATGAGCGTGAAGCCTTGATTTTTGCGAACGCGATTTGTGAGAGCTGAAAACATTTTATAAATGATTTTTACGATTGAGATAATCGGTGAGAATAGTCGTGAGAACCACTTCACTCATCTTGCCGCGATCAAACCACTCGACTTTCGCCGTCACGCGTAAAATATTCGCCGACACACTGGTCGATGCATCTTGAGTCTGATCATCGTTCAGATATTCCGTGAAAATCTCGCGGTAAAACACTGTCTGCACTCCTGCCGGAACCAATGGGTCCGAATGACGATAAAGTTCATCCGCACCAATTTCGAGACGATATTTTTCATCATCAGCGTCAATTCCATCAGTAAGATTGAGACGACTAGGTAAATTCATGTCCAGCTCCCAACGGTAATGAGCCGCATTAAATTTCACAATGTAGTTTTGCTGATCCTGGATTACATCGACCGGCGTGCCAGTCGTACCATTTTCTTGGCACTTAATCGACGAAGAAAAATCAGCATTATTCCAGCACATTCTCCGCTCGCCTGCGAATCTCAACCAATTCGTGTCGCGAATGATTCGAACAGCCTCGAGACCTTCACGCGCCAGATTGGTTGCGATTGCGCGTTCTTTCGTGAGCTGGTTGTTGACCGTCGCCATAGCAAAAAGTCGCGTCGCCGCTAGTGCACCGACGACGAAGACAATCGTGGCCACAAAAACTTCGATAAGTGTTTCACCGCGACGAGATTTGAGCTTATTAAGCATTAATTTTTGATAACTTGAGGAGCAGTCGTCACGCGATTAAATTTGATAGTCCGTGTGAGCTTATCTGAAATTAGCCTAAAAACAGCATCAAAATTTTGCAGTGAAACCGCGCCGGGATTCCCTGTGATGATCGCTTCAGCATAAGGCGGTTTGAAAATGACAGTGATTGTGTTGCCTGGAGCCGATGACCAAGCAGAGCCATCGAGCAAATAGCCACTCAAGCTTTCCAGGAGAATGTAAGACGGCGAATCGACCACGAGAGTCGAGAGTGCAGTGTCGTGACCCGGCGTGTAAATTCCGTCTGACAAGACACGACTGGCGACCACATCAAAAGCGTAATCGACATTTACCGCTTCGCCAGCAGCCGCATTCCAATCATCGACGAAAAGGACCGCTTCTTGATTTAGCATATCAAAAAATACGCCGTAGCCTCCCGACGAGATTTTATCGCTAGAATCAAGCTTGCTCGCCAAGGCCTGTGTGCGCGCTCGATCCAGCAATGTCACGATCTCCACAATATTTTTTTCAAACTGACCCTTGCGCAGAGAGCCCAAAAATCCAGGCATGGACGCAACAGTGATGATTAATAAAATAATAACCACGACGATTAGCTCGACGAGTGTGAAGCCCTTCTTAGCGTGAATGAGTTTTCGCCATTTTTCCACTAGAATGAGTTAAAACTGGTTTTTAATTTTACCAAATTTTACACTAAAACGCAACTAAATGGCTCTTCAAATTGGCATCGTCGGACTACCGAATGTCGGCAAATCCACGCTCTTCAATGCTCTGACGAAATCGCACGCGGCGGCGGCGGAGAATTATCCGTTTTGCACGATTGATCCGAACATCGGCATTGTCGAGATTCCCGATTCCCGCCTCGACCGCTTGGCAGAAATGTCGCATGCAAAGAAGAAAATCGCGACCGCGATTGAATTCGTCGACATCGCCGGCTTGGTGAAAGGCGCTTCGACCGGTGAAGGCTTGGGCAATAAATTTCTCGCGCACATCCGCGAGGTCGATGCGATTGTCGAGGTCGTGCGGGACTTCGTGAATCCCGACATCCAGCATGTCTCAGCCGAACCTGATGCCGCCGAAGACATCGAAGTCATCGAGACGGAATTGATTTTGGCGGATCTCACGACACTCGCGAAACGCGGCAGCGACTTCGAGAAACGCGCCCGCGCCGGAGAAAAAGACGCGAAAATTGCGACTGGTTTAATCGAACGCCTGCGCGAAAATTTGGAAGCGGAAAAACCCGCCCGCTTGGTCGAGCTCGAGAATGACGATGAGCGAAAAATTTTGCGCGAGCTGCAGCTCCTCACGTCCAAGCCTTTGATTTACGGCGTGAATGTGAGCGAGGAAAATCTAGGGAATTTTGACGTCGAGAATTTTCGCGCGAAAACCGGGCTGCCTGCGAATGCGAAAATCGTCCCGATTTCGGCGAAGATTGAAAGTGAGTTGATTGAGCTCGCGGATGAAGAGGCGGCGATTTTTCTCGCGGATCTCGGACTGACGGAGTCGACTTTGAATCGCCTGATTCGCGAGGCCTATTCGGTTTTGAATTTGATTACCTTCTTCACGAGCGGCGAGAAGGAGACGCGCGCCTGGACTGTCACGCGCGGCGCGACCGCGCCCAATGCCGCGGGCAAGATTCACACCGACTTCGAACGCGGCTTCATCCGCGCAGATGTCGTCGCGACGGAAAAATTGCTCGAAGCTGGCAGCGAAGCCGCGGCGCGCGACAAAGGTTGGATTCGCTCGGAGGGCAAGGAGTACCTCGTCCAGGACGGCGATGTGTGTGTTTTTAAATTCAATGTTTGAAAAAAATCATCCTGACAGGCGCGAACGGTCAGCTCGGAAAAGCTTTGAAAAAAGAGCTTTCCCGTGATTTCGCTGTTTCCGCTTTTGGGAAAGATGAGCTCGACCTCACGAATTTCGCGAAAGTCGAAAAGACTTGCGCCGCGCTGGAACCGGATTTTGTGGTGAATGCTGCCGCCTTCACAGCGGTCGACCGCGCCGAGAGCGAGCGCGATTTGGCGCGCGCGATCAATGCGGAAGCCGTCGGCAAGCTCGCGGAAATTTGTAGGAGCCTGAATACTAAGCTGATTCACTTTTCGACCGATTATGTTTTCGACGGCGCGAATGTGAATGGTTACGCCGAAGATGCCGAGCCGCATCCAGTTAATTTTTATGGGCAATCGAAGCTCGAGGGTGAAAAGAAAATTCAAGCATCTGGTTGCGATTTCGCAATCATTCGCACGAGTTGGCTTTTCGGCGACGGTCAGAATTTCGTGAACACGATGCTCAGACTTGCGAGCGTAAATGCTGAAATTAAAGTAGTTTCCGATCAGGTCGGCTCACCCACCTTCACGGAAGATTTGGCACGAATGACACGCGAAATTTTAAATCGCCTGCCCGCCGAAGTTTCAGCGCAGGCGAGTCATTCCCGCGAAAGCGGGAATCCAGACTCAAAAAACGCAGGCGGGAATCCAGAGTCAAAAGAAATTTTTCATGTCACGAATTCCGGCACGACGAGCTGGGCGAATTTTGCCAGGAAAATTTTTGAGCTGAAAAACCTACCGACCCGAGTCATCGACATCACGACTGCAGAATTTCCAACCCCAGCCGAGCGACCACGAAATTCGATTTTGCTAAATACGAAATTACCCCAGATGCGAAGCTTTGAAGAGGCGCTGGCTGATTTTTTGAGGAAAAAGGGATAATCTCGCCGACTACCAACCTTTCGAAAATCTTTCCAAACGAAAATGTAGAGACGAGGCAATGCCTCGTCTCTACTTATTTCTTACTAACTTAATCCTTAGTTCTTACCAACTTAATCCTTATCAATTCTTATTTAAGCGTGACTTTGCAGCCAGCCGCTTCCAATTTTTTCTTCATTTCTTCCGCCTCCGCTTTCGGGACATTTTCTTTCAAGATTTTCGGAGCCGCTTCGACTGTGGCTTTCGCCTCGCCGAGACCTTCGCCCGTGATTTCTTTCACAGCCTTGATCGCGCCGATTTTGTTCGAACCAGCATCCGTGAGCTCGACCGAGAAATTGGATTTCTCTTCCGCCGCCTCGCCGCCCGCTGCGGGAGCACCGGCTGCTGCGACTGCGACCGGAGCCGCTGCCGACACGCCGAATTTTTCTTCCATCGCCTTCACGAGATTCGCGAGGTCGATGACTTTGAGCTCACTCACTGCGTCGAGAATTTTTTTGGCCTCGGCGGAAAGCTCGATTTTTGTGGTCTCTTCAGACATTTTAAATTGGGTTAAAAAAATTTATGAAATTAAGCCTCCGTGGCTTTCTTCTCGCGCACAGCGTCAAGCGCGCGCACGAATCCAGAGATGACTTGATTGCCGACGACCGCGAAGCCACGAATCGGCGAGATAAATAAGCCGACAAGTTGACCGAGTAGAACATCCTTCGAAGGCAGAGCCGCGAGCTGATTGGCTTTCGCCTTGTCGAGGATCTCGCCGTCGAAAATCCCGCTCAAAATATCAATTTGCTTGAAGTCTTTTTTGGATTTTTCGAGAATCTGAAAACCGGCGAGCTCGTCCGCGTGCGAAAAAACCGCCGCGACTGGACCAGCCATCACTTCTTCAGGAATTTCTTTCAAGCCGGCATTTTTCGCCGCGAGTCGCATCAGCGTCTTCTTCGCGACAATCATGCGCGCATCACCCTCGCGCAATTTCGTGCGCAAGCTCTGGATGTCGGCGACCGTGATGCCGGTGTAGGTCGTGAAAGCGATTGACTTCGCACTCTTGAACTCAGCCTCCAGCGCGGCGAGAATTTCGGATTTTTTGGATTTGGTAATTGCCATTTTAAGGAGATAAAAAAATAGGTCTGCTCTCGAGATGAAGATAGCAAACCCTTTGGAAATAGTGGTTTTGCCTCGGCAGGATTTAGGAACCTGCTTTCTTCAGCGCGAAATGTTTTACCCTGCGAAGCTTTTTGGCAGCGAAGAGTGAACGGATTTTAGCGAAAAGTTTTGGAAATGCAAATTTTATTTCGCCAAACAAAATTGTTGCGACATCACGACATCCCCGCCAGTCAAATCAACCTTCTGACAAACTTCACCCTGGCTACAATCGCCGTCAATTTCACATTTCAAATGACATTTGAGATCGCCTTTTTCATCACCAACGACAAGACCGTTCGGACCCATGCCGCTATACTGCGAGTGGTAACAAGCCGAATTATCCGGACAGCCCGTTTTTGTACAATCAATCACTACATCTGTATTTTTTTCAACCGTCTCATTTTCAACTTTTGTGTCAACAGTCGGCAATGTCTCGTCTGTAGTTTTGGTCTCAGGTGCGACGGCAGCCGGTGCCCCGATTGAACAAAATTCCGACATTTTGCCGACGATGGCGAGCGAAAGCTCATGCTTACTCGCTGGATCAGCTTCAATCGTTTTTTGGTAAGTGGTGAAATCTTCCGCGCTCACATTGGCATCGGTGAGGATTTGTTTCGCGAGTGTCTCGATTTGGTCGCTCGAAGCTTCTGCATTATTCGACGGCAAACAGAGAATTTCGGCTGAGAGCGTGATGAAAAGATCGTCCGTGAGTGTGATATTCGACGCAGTCGCATCCGCGGAAATATCCTCATTCTCGGGCGCGGCTGCATCTGGCTCGCCACCGGAACCACAACCAAAAAGCAGTACGGTGACTGCCAGCCCCAACAAAATCTTTTTCATTTTTTTGAGGTTAAAATTAGCGCAATTTTATTCCCAAAATGGTCAAAGTCCAAAAGGCCGCAAAAATTATTGAGCAGTGGCTCGCGACCAATCCGCGCCGCCCGGTCGTCGTGATTGTCGGTCCGACTGCGAGTGGTAAGACTGCGCTCGCGCTGAAAATCGCGCGGAAATTCGACGGGGAAATCGTGAATGCCGATTCGCGGCAAATCTACCGCGAGCTCGCGATCGGCAGTGCGCCGCCGACTGCCGCCGAGCAAGAGAAAATCCCCCACCATCTCGTCGCGGAATTTTCACCGCGCAAAATTATTTCGGTCGCGAAATATCGAAAACTCGCCGAGAAGAAAATTCGGGAAATCGCCGCACGCGGCAAATTGCCAATCTTGGCTGGCGGACACACGCTGTTGATTTCCGCGATTGTGGAAAATTTTCGTTTCCCGGGCAAGGCGGACGCAGCGCGCCGCGCTGAGCTCGACGCACTTTGGCAAAAAAATCCGCAGAAATTGTGGAAAATCTTGGCGAAAATTGATCCCGCCGTCGCTGCGAAAATCCCAGCGGAAAATCGGCACCATTTGATTCGCGCGCTTGAGCGCGCGGAAAAAGTGGAAAAACCGGTGCGCGGGAAAAGAAAATTTGACTGCAAAATTTTGGGCATCGAAGTTCCGCGCGCGAAACTCTATGCGACGATCGACCGCCGCGTGGATCGGATGCTCGCTGCCGGTCTGCTCGCCGAGGTGGAAAATTTGGCGGCGAAATACGAACGCGACATGCCCGCACTGCGCGGTCACGGTTACCGCGAGCTGTTGGATTTTTTGGCAGGCGAAAAAACTTTTGCGAAAGCCGTCGAGGAAATCAAACGCGACACGCGCAATTACGCCAAACGGCAAATGACCTGGTGGCGCAACTGCGGATTCGCAGATGAAATTTTTTGGATTAAAATTGCCGAGTGAAAAAACTTGGTCGCGAGCTCGTTTTGAAAATTTTGAATACGCTCGCGCGTCGTCGGATTCCGGCAAAGGCGACCATCGTCGGCATCACCGGCTCGGTCGGTAAAACGACGGCGAAAGATGCGGCGGCGCAAATTCTGGCAGCGCGGTTCAAGATTCTCGCCAATGCGAAAAGTTTGAATTCGGAATTCGGCGTGCCACTCACGCTGCTCGGAGAAAAATCCGGCTTCGCGAACCCCCTGGCTTGGACGGGAATTTTGGCGCGCGCGTTTTTGAAAAGTTTTACCAAAATCTCAACCGACAAAATCGTGCTTGAACTCGGCGTCGATAAGCCAGGCGATTTTGCGAAATTTTTTGCCGTCATTCAGCCTGAAATCGGCGTGTGGCTAAATGTCGCACCCGTCCACCTCGCGCCCGGACAGTTCGCGAGCCTACAGGAAATCGCGCAGGAAAAACGCCAGCTGATTGAAAATTTGCCGAAAAATGGAATCGCGATTTTGAATGCCGATGACAAATTTGCGCGGGCGACGAAAACCAAAGCCCGCAAAATCTTTTTCGGACTGAGCGCGAGAGCCGACCTGCGGGCAAGCAGCGTGCGAGAAAATTGCACCGGACTTTCCGCCAAAATTACCTGGCAGAAAGAAGCCGCCTTGCTCAGTGTCCCAATCATCGGTCAACAAAATTTGCCGTCACTCCTCGCTGCGCTCGCCGTCGGACTCGCGAGTGGAGTCAGTCTGAAAGCGGGCGTCGCCGCGTTGAAAAATTTTCACCTCGCGCCCGGACGCTTCAATCTCCTCGCGGGAATTCATGGAGCCAAAATTATCGACGGCACTTACAATTCGAATCCCCAAAGTCTCGCCGCCGGACTCGCGGCGTTCGCGAAACTCAAAGCCAAAAGAAAAATTTTTGTCGGCGGACAGATGAATGAACTCGGCGCGAATTCGGCGAAATTGCACCGCGCCGTCGCCGCGAAAATTAAGGCCGACCTCGTCGTCGGCGTTTTTGGCGACGCGAAATTTTTTGTTGCAGCAGCGCGGAAGCGAAAAATTCCGAGCAAATTTTTCGCGACGGCAGAAGCTGCCGGTATATTTTTGAGAAAAGAGTTGCGCGCCGGCGATCTCGTTTTTTTGAAAGGCAGCCAAAATAAGGTGCGCCTCGAGAAAACAGTGACCACAATTTTGGCAAATCCAGCCGACCGCCAACTTCTATGCCGCCAGGAATTAGCTTGGAAAAAATATTAGAGTGTGCTAGAATAGCAAGATTTAAAAAAACAAAATGATCGATATCGAAAAACTTTTTGTTCTACAAATCGAGTATGAGTGCTCAGACTTACACATTATCACCGACGAGCCGCCGTTTTTGCGTAACCAAAATGGCGAACTGCGACCAATTAAAGGCGCGCCAACCATCTCAAAAGATGAAATCGAAAAAATCACGCTCGCAATTCTAGGTGAAAAGGGTGTGCAAAAATTGCGCACGGAAAAAGAAGTCGACTTCGCCATTGAGCGCAAAGGTCTCTCGCGTTTTCGTGTCGCTTTTTACGAAGAAATGCGCGGTCCGGCAATTGCGTTTCGCGCAATTCCGTTTGACATTCCGAATCCCGAACAAATTGACATCCCGGCTGGAATTTTGGAACGCGTCTCGCGCAACGATGGTCTGATTCTCATAACCGGACCGACTGGTAGCGGCAAATCCACCACACTCGCCAGCTTGGTTGATTTTATTAACACAAACCGCACAGCGCGCATCATCACGATTGAAGACCCAATTGAGTTCGTTTTTAACCGCAAAAAAGCTGTAATCTCTCAGCGTGCCGTTGGCATTAACACGCAAAGTTTCGCCCGCGCAGTCATAAACTCAATGCGCGAAGATGCCGATGTAATTGTCGTCGGAGAAATGCGCGACCTCGAAACAATTGCAACTGCCATTACTCTATCTGAAACCGGTCACCTTGTTCTCGCGACACTGCACACTGACGATGCCCCACGAGCAATTCAAAGAATTCTGGATGTCTTCCCAGGATTGCAACAACAGCAAATCGCACTGCAGCTGAGCCACTCGCTCTCGGCAATCATGAGCCAACGCTTGGTCCCGCGCAAAGATGGCAATGGTCGCGTCTGCGTCCGCGAAGTTATGTTCAATAATTCTGGAATTGCGAATGCGATTCGTGAA
The DNA here is from genome assembly GCA_041665585.1 of Patescibacteria group bacterium. Lineage (NCBI taxonomy): Bacteria > Patescibacteria group bacterium. Next base: position 27,048 of record JBAYIN010000006.1, read on the forward strand.
CACAAAATCTCGGAAATTTATTCCCAAATCCAAATCAACGGGGAAAACGGCATGTGGCTCTTTGACGACGATCTTTTGAGATATGTAAAAAGTGGCACAATTAGCAAAGAAGAAGCCATGCACGCTTCGCACGACCCTGTACAAATGGCTGAAAATTTAGCGTCGATTAGCTAAAGCGCCGTTTGATTAAATTGATCAGGACGCCGAGCATGACGAAACCGAGCAAGACTTCGCAACCAACGACCATCTTTTCGAAAATCGTAACCGGTACGATGTCGCCGTAACCAAGTGTCGTGAAAGTCGTAATCGAAAAATAAACATAATCGAAAAAACCGCTACGAGCAGCGTAATGTGCAAACATGGAGGTCGCGGAAAAATAATCCAGCAGCGCGTAAATTCCGCCGAAAAATAGAATGAAAAAGCCCACTGTGACGCCCCAACGACCGAGCGAGTGTCCGTAGCGTGAAGTTTTGTCGAGGAAGACATGACCGAAGTGCGCGAAGTGCCGTCCCGAGAAAAAAGCCAGACTTTTGCGGAAATTCATTTTGTCTTCGTAGGCGCGCTCGCTAGAGTCGAGAAAACCTTTTTTTTGGTAAATTTTTTCGAGCACGATGAAATAACTATCAACCAAACGGTAGAAGCTCTCAATCTGGGAGCGGAGGTTTATTTTTTGTTCCCCACGCTTCATGCGAAAAAAAGTTTTCCGGTAATCACGCTCAGCCACCTGAAAATTTTCACGCATTCTTTTGTAAACATCGCGTGCATCTTTGCTCTCGAAGAGGAGATGTTCGCGCAGCATCAGACGCAAAAGATAGTAATTACAGATTCCTTGCTGCTCGCTGTCTTCCGTCTCGGCGAGTTTTTTTTGGATGGCGTGGCGCGCCTCAGCAAAACGCTCGTCTTCTTCGCGCCCCTCGATGAAGTGCATCGCACTGTGAAAATCCATCGCGGGATTGCCAAGCTGCTCGTCTGTAATTTGACGGAAAACGGTGTTTTTTTTTGGTAAATGGATTAGGTCTTTATTCATTGTTTATTTTTAATTCGCTAGTATTTTAACAAAAAAATCTAAAAATGGCAAATGAACCAAAAATGAATTAAAATCCAAGAGATGGTTTTTTGGAAATTCAACATCGCGGACAGTCAAGCGCGCATCGAAAAGCTGCATACGCAGATTCACCAAAAAACAAATCTTTTCCCCGGTCAACGCCCGAGTGAAAAAGTCCAGCTCTACATCCGCACACACTGGCTACAACGCGCGAAAATCTTCTTATGGTTCTTTTTATTTGGTATTTTTCTACCTGGCGTAATTTTCCAATTTTTGATGGGCACGAATCTGCCAAACAAAGTTTGGTTAATCTTCGAAATAATCCGGATTTTCTATTTCCTATTCGCTTGGCTGCTCACCTTCATCGAATTTATAAAAAGTGAATTTACGGTCGTCTTAGTGACAAATGAGCGCGTCGTCGACATCGCGCAAAAAAGTGCTTTCGACCGCACAATTACAGAAACCAATCTCGACCGCATCCAAGAAGTCGCTGGGCAAACGCATGGAATTTGGCTGAATTTTTTTGACATCGGGCAAGTCGAGGTCCAAACCGCTGGCAGCGATGCCCCACTTTTGATGAATTTTGTGAAGTCGCCGCAATTCACTGCCCGCAAAATTTTGGACATTCAGCGCGAGAGCCAGAGTCGTCGACGCGCGAGCGATGTCGACAAACGCGCCAATGACCAAATGCAAAAACGCAGCGGTGAAAGTTTTTCGACCGAGGAGTTAAAAAAAATGCGCGGTGAATCGATGTCGGCTCGCAAACCGTATAATTCACCATAAAATCAATAAATTATGAAAATTGTTTTCACGGGCGGTGGCACGGCTGGTCATGTCATCCCCAATCTCGCCATCATCGCCGAGCTGCGCAAAATCTCTGGTCACGCGCAAATTTTTTACATTGGTTCGAAGAATGGCGTCGAACGCGAACTGGTGGAAAAAATCGGAGTCAAATTTTATTCGATTGAGACCGGGAAATTACGACGCTATTTCGATTGGCAAAATGCCGTCGATGCTGTGCGCGTACCTATCGGCGTGATCCAGGCCATTCACCGCCTCGTGAGAATCAAACCGGATGTTGTCTTTTCGAAAGGCGGATTCGTGAGCGTACCGGTCGCCCTCGCCGCGACGATTTTGCGCATCCCACTCGTCATTCATGAATCCGACCTCTCGCCCGGACTCGCAACGCGCCTCACTTCTCGCTTCGCACAAAAAATCTGTCTGTCTTTCCCAATCACCCAGCCGGGCAAAAAAATCCAGATCACGGGCAATCCGATTCGGTCTGGCGGCGATGCCGCTCGCGGTGAAAAATTTCTAAAATTCGCAAATCAAAAACCCTTTGCCCTAATCTCCGGCGGATCGAGCGGAGCGACTTTTTTAAATGCACTACTCGAAAAAAGCCTATTCGCGCTCGCACACAAAGTAAATATTGTCTGGCTGACTGGGCGCGGCAAATCGCCGGAAATTGAAGCGCCTGAGAATGTTCGAATTTTTGAATACCTCGATGCGGAATATCTCGATGTGCTCGCAGCCGCCGATCTCGTCGTCTCCCGCGCCGGCGCGAACGCGCTTTTCGAAATCGCAGCTGCTGGTCGTCCGAGTGTCCTGATTCCGCTCCCTGCGAAATCCTCGCGTGGCGATCAAGCTGAAAACGCCCATTTCTTCATGCAAAATGGAGCAGCGATGGTCCTCTCGCAAGAAAATGCTAATGCGCGGGATTTTACGAAACTCGTCATCTGGCTGCTCGCCGACAAAATTCGTCTCGCGAAAATCGGCGCTTCTGCCCAAAAACTCGCCCCTATCGGTGCAGCTGAGCGAATCGCTAAAATCATCTTGGATGTCGCGAATAAATAATTTTCTCGATTGGCTGGCGTGGTGGCTCAGTGCAGTCTTGCTCGCCGTTTTACCTTTTCACGCCTTTCTCTTCACTTGGTTCAAGGCGTTTTTTTGGAGTGATGCTTGGACGATTTTCGTGCAATCCTGGAAGGAAATTCTGGTCGGGACGCTCGGGACACTCGCGCTGGCGAAATTGATTTCGACCAGGAAATTTCCGCGCGAACGCAGCTTTTGGCTTGGCGTAATTTTTGTAATTTTGGCGAGCTTGTACGCGATTTTTGGCAGCGGACTACTCGCGCAAAAGCTGCTCGGACTACGCACGGCGACACTTTTCATCGTCGTCTTTTTGGCTGTGCAATTCTTCGATTTCGACGCAGGGAAAATCGCGTGGCTCAGGCGAATTGTTTTGACCGCAAGCGGAGCAGTAATTCTTTTCGCACTCGCGCAGAAATTTTTGTTACCGGCGGATTTTTTGAAAAATTTTGGTTACTCGGAAAATGTTTCGAGCTGGCTGCCCGGCGGCAATTTGCCGATGTTTCACTTGGTCGGTGAATCGACGACGATTCGCCTGCAATCGACTTTCGCCGGGCCGAATCAGCTCGCCGCCTTTTTACTCGTAATCTTGCCACTCATCGGAGTGCAATTTTCCCGCGCGAAAAATTGGAAGAAATATTTTTGCTTGGCGGAATTCGTCGCCGGAATCCTGGTCTTGATTTTTTCGTTCTCGCGGTCGGCCTGGCTCGGCGCAGCGGCGATTTTCCTGATTTTCGCCGTCACGGCGTGGCGACAGAATCTACCGGAAAAGCTGAAATACAAGCTGCTCTGGGGCGGAGTCATCTCCGCCGTGACACTCGCAGTGCTGATTTTTTCGAGTGGAAATTTCTTGGCAATCGTCACGCGCGAAGCCTCGACGAGCGAACATTTCGAGAAAAGTCTCGCGGCGGCTGAACTCGTCGCCGCAAATCCGCTCGGACTCGGACTGGGCAAAACTGCCGGTGTCGCACAACGCTTCGAGGCAAATCCAATCACGCCGGAGAATACCTACCTCGGAATCACACTCGAGCTCGGCTGGCTCGGCGGAATTTTGTTTCTAATTTTTTGCGGCACACTTTTGTTTGAACTTAGAAAAAAGCACTCGCCGCTCTTTTATTCGCTCGCGGGAATTCTGGTCGTCGCGCTGCTGCTGCACCCACTCGAAGACGCACCGACTGCGCTAACGCTTTTTTTGCTATTAGGTCTAGATAAGCACTAAACCGACGAGTATCCAGCCGAAAAATTTCTGGAAACATCCCCCGTATTTCTGCTACGAGACATCTAGGATCGATTCCCCCGAGCTTATTAAGAATTCGATATTTATTTGGATATTTATCTCGAATTCCGGTGTCCGCAAGAATTGCCTCTAATTCTTGAGCCACTATTTGATTCACATAGAAAACGATATTGCGACCCTCTCTTGCAAATTGCTCTAATGACTCCACAACTTCTGCTTCTCCGCCACAGCTCGAAGGCATATGTCCCAAGAGGGCGTTTCCGATGTTTCCGCGTCTTAAAATATCAAGCGCCGTACCACCATCGAAGGCTGGAACAATCCTCTTGCTCGGAACCAACGCAGCGACTAGCCCATCTCCGATTTGTTTCACCAACAAATCCCCATCCTCTATAAGAAGGCTAGCCATGTCTATCTCATATCCATACCTAGGTTCGCAACTGATTGCCAACTTGTACATCTTAACTTTAAGTTAAGGGCTCCAACCGCTAAACTGCGTTCTATGAAAGTTACCACTCTTCCCAATAAACTCAAAATCGTCACGCAAAATCTCCCAGGGACTGAATCGATCACCTGTCTGGTGCTCGCTGGTGCAGGCAGTCGCTACGAGACGCGCGAGCGCAGCGGGCTGTCGCATTTTCTCGAACACATGTTTTTCAAGGGCGGCGAGAAATTCAAAAATACGAAAGAAGTCAGCGAAGCGATTGACTCGATTGGCGGCGAATTCAACGCTTTCACCGGCAAAGAATACGCGGGCTACTTCGTGAAAGTCGCCGCCGCCCATGCCGACATCGCCTTCGCAGTCCTGAGCGATATGCTCGTGCATGCGAAATTTCCGGCGGAAGAAATCGAGAAAGAACGCGGAGTGATTTTGGAAGAATACAACATGTATCTCGACACGCCGATGTACCAAGTCGGTTGGAATTTCGAGCGACTACTTTTCGGCGACCAGCCGATGGGCTGGGATCAGATTGGCACGCGGGAAAATATCGCGCGTTTCACACGAGATGATTTCGTGAAATACAAAAACGAGCTTTATCAGCCCGACAATCTCGTCATCGCCGTCGCCGGAAAATGCGAACACGCCGCAGTCGTCGCGCAGGTCGAAAAATTCTTTAATTTTGGCGAGGGCAAAAAAGCGTCCGCATGGAAACCGCTAGAACAATTTGCGCCGAGCATGCCAGTCAAAATTCAGGATAAAAAAACCGAACAAGGTCACCTCGTCCTCGGCGTGCGCGGAGTAGCAGCGGAAGATCCCCGTCACTGGACGCAGCGCATTCTCGCGATTATCCTCGGCGGCAACATGAGTTCGCGCATGTTTTTGAAGGTGCGGGAAGAACAAGGTCTGTGTTATTACATTCGCACCTCGACTGACGATTATACCGATGCCGGCGTGGTCTCGACATCAGCGGGAGTCGATTTGAAAAGATTGCCACTCGCGGTCGCCGCGATTCGCGCTGAGTACGAAAAAATCGTAGCGGAGCCAGTGTCGGAGGAAGAGCTGAGTCGCGCGAAAGAATTTTTGAAAGGCAAATTAACTTTGCGCCTTGAAGACAGCGAAGAATATGCTCACCTGCTCGGCAAGCAATTTTTACTTTATTCTCAGCAAGACGAGCTCGCGGAAATCTTCGCGAAAATTGACGCCGTCTCAGCCGCAGATGTTCAGAAGCTCGCTGCGGAAATTTTCGTGCCAGGCAGCTTACGCCTCGCCGCCATCGGACCATTCGAGGGGCGCGAGGAAGAGTTGGCTAAACTGATTATTTAATTTTCGGCGTGCTCTACAGATAAACATTCCGAAGTACTACTAGATACAAAATCAGCAAGTGTAGCAACTGAAAAACTAAAATCGGATACATTATCAATACCAAAGCCAACATCTTCCGGCTCTAGTGATGTCATTTCGGACAGCACCTTAATTTTTAACCAAACCAAAGATTGCATATCTTCACCAACCTTCTCCAACAAACTAATTTTTTTGGCTAAAGATAAGCCAGTTCCAGGATAAGAAATTTTAATTAAATTATTTCTAATGCTAGCCGTTACATCACGAAAAGTGTAGACATCGGGACCAACCTTACCAGTAATACCTTCAGCTATAGCCTGAGAATGAAGTTTCGCCAGACATTGTCTGATGCCACCTCGAAATAATTTCCAACCTGCTGAAACAACCTCGTCCAACTTTCCTGCAATTCTGTCATCTAAATCTGATTTTTTTGGGGGCATATTCTAAAAATAAAAAAATAGGTGCCATTTTAAGCGACAAAATCCAAACTGTCAAAATCTCAATTTATTTTATTCGCGTATTTTTCAGCGCATCGCCCGGTGCGACCATCGGGAAAACATTTTCCTCAGGCTCGATGAGATACTCGACCAAGACTGGACCAGGAGTTTTCGCCGCCTTTTGCGTGATGGCGAGCGCCTCGGAAACTTTTGTCACGCGAAAAGCCTTGATACCGCAAGCTTCGGCGAGCTTCACGAAGTCGGGATTCAGGAGCGGAGTAGACGAATAATTTTTATTGTAAAAAAGCTCCTGCCACTGACGCACCATGCCGAGAAAGCCATTGTTAAAAACAGCTATTTTCAAAGGGATTTTATCCTGTGCGAGCGTCGTCAATTCTTGGATATTCATCTGAATCCCGCCATCGCCCGTCAGACACCAGACGGGAATCTTGGGCTGCGCGACCGCCGCGCCGAGCGCCGCCGGCAAGCCGTAACCCATCGAACCGAGTCCACCGGATGAGAGCAGCCGTCCCGGTTTCTTGAATTGGAAATGCATCGCTGCCCACATTTGATTTTGTCCGACATCCGAGACGATGAAAGCCTCGGGCGAAACTTTATTGATTGCGTGGACAACTTCGACGGCGCGCAAGCGTTTCGGATTCTTCGCTTGCTCAATCGCGAGCAACTGCGCTTCGACCTTTTCCGCGTAAGCGCGAATCTCGGCGAGCCACGCAGCATTTTTTTGCGGCGCGATTTTTTGGTTCAATTTCACGAGCGCATCGCGCGCGTCGGCGATGACCGGCGCGTCTGGGCGAATGATTTTGCCGATTTCCGCCGGATCGATGTCGATGTGAATGACTTTGGCGTGCGCCGCGAATTCACTTAATTTACCTGTGATGCGATCATCGAAACGCGCGCCGACCGCGATAATTAAGTCCGCGTGCGAAATCGCGAAATTCGCCTCGGGCGAACCGTGCATCCCGAGCATGCCGAGATAATTTTTGTAACCAAATGGAATCGAAGAAATACCGAGCAAAGTCGCGACCACCGGCGCATCGAGCTGCGCGACGAATTTCTGCATCTCGACAGACGCGCCCGCAATCAAGACGCCATGCCCGGAAATCACAACGGGCTTACGCGCCGCGCGGATCAGCTCAGCGGCTTTTTGGATTTGCGCGGCTTCCGCCGGTCCCCGCGGCAAATAACCCGGCAAATTAATTTTCGTTTTTTGGTAATCGAAATCCGCGAGTCCAATCTGCGCGTCCTTCGTCACATCGATGTGAATCGGTCCCGGGCGACTGTTTTTCGCCAGGTAAAACGCTTCGCGAATCGTCGGCGCGAGATCCACCGCCCGCGTCACGAGGTAATTGTGTTTCGTAATCGGCAAAGTAATCCCGGTCATGTCGGCTTCTTGAAATGCGTCCGAGCCGACTAAATCACTCGGCACCTGCCCCGTGATGGCAACCATCGGAATCGAATCGAGAAAAGCATTCGCGATGCCGGTGATGAGATTCGTCGCGCCCGGACCGGAAGTCGCGAGACAGACACCGACCTTGCCGCTCGCGCGCGCGTAACCCTCCGCCGCGAACGCCGCACCCTGCTCGTGGCGCGTCAGCACATGCCGAATTTTTTTGGAGTAATTGGTGAGCGCATGATACAAAGGCAAAACCTGTCCGCCGGGATAGCCGAAAATCGTATCGACACCCTCGGCGATCAAACTTTCGAAGACGATTTCGCTGCCTGTTTTTTGCACGAAAACCATTCTAACGGCTAGAAATCTTGACTTCAAGCCATTTGGAAATTAAACTTCGAATCTGCGAAATCATTTAACTCTTTTGAAAATGTCCAAAATCCAACCAGTCAACGACTACATTTTGATTGAGCCCGAAAAGGCCAAAGAAAAAACTGCCAGTGGGATTTTCATTCCCGACACAGCGGACAAAGAAAAACCGCAACAGGCAAAAGTCATCGCCGTCGGTCCAGGCAAAATCGGCGACGACAACGAGCGCATCGCCCCTTCGGTAAAACCGGGAGACACGATTCTGTATTCGAAATACGGCCCGACCGAGGTGAAAATTGGCGCAGACGAATATTTTTTCATCCAGGATTCGGATGTGATTGCGATTTTGAAATGAAATAAGAATAGAAAATTTTAATTTAATGATTATGGAAAACGAGAAACTGCCAATCGACGCAAATTTAGTGGTCGCTATCAGAGCGATAATTAATCAGTGTTTAGGCGCACAAATAAATGTGGAAGACATCAAACAGTCTATTCTCGATGCAGTCGCAGAAGGTCGCGATAATTTAGCCCAAATTTTAGTCAAAATCGCAGTCAAGCTGACTGACAAAATTTCTCCAAAGAATCCAAGCAGTAATGAGCTGAGACAAAAAATCGGAACCAAGCTGCTTAATGAGATAAATAAAGAGCCAGTCTCCAAAATGTTGCAGGCAACAATATCTCAAAATTAATAACTTAATTCTTATTCCTTACAAACTTAATCCTTAGTTCTTACTTCTTAATCCTTCTACCATGCCAAAAGACATCATCTTCTCCGAGGACGCACGCAAAAAACTTTTCGCGGGCGTGACCAAGCTCGCCGACGCGGTGCGCATCACGATGGGGCCGAAAGGTCGCAATGTCATTCTCGAAAAATCCTACGGCTCGCCAACCATCACGAATGACGGCGTGACCATCGCGAAAGAAATCGACCTCGAAGACAAATTCGAAAACATGGGCGCCGAGATGGTGAAAGAAGTCGCGAGCAAGACGAATGACGCCGCCGGTGACGGCACGACGACGGCGACCGTCCTCGCCCACGCCATCATCGCGGAAGGCTTGAAATACTTGACCGCCGGTGCGAACGCGATGAATCTCAAGAATGGAATCGCGAAAGCGACTCAAGCGGTCGTCGCGGAACTCGGAAAATTGGCGGAACCGGTCAAGACGAAAGAGCAGCAAAAACAGGTCGCGACGATCTCCGCGCAAAATGAAGAGGTCGGCGAAATCATCGCGGATGTGCTGGAGAAAGTCGGCGAAAACGGCGTAATCACGGTCGAGGAAGGTCAGACGATGGGACTCGAGGTCGAAGTCGTCGAAGGTATGCAATTCGACAATGGCTATATTTCAGCGTATTTCATCACGAACACACAGAACCTGAAGGCGGAATTCGCGGACGCGAAAATCTTAATCACGGACAAAAAGATTTCTTCGATTCAGGAAATCCTACCACTGCTCGAGAAGCTCGCGAAGTCTGGGCAAAAAGAACTCGTCATCATCGCCGAGAATGTCGAGGGCGAAGCACTCACGACGCTCGTGCTAAATAAATTGCGCGGCGGCTTCACGACGCTCGCGGTGAAAGCGCCGGGCTTCGGCGAACGCCGCAAAGAAATGCTCAAAGATGTCGCTGCCCTGACTGGTGGAAAAGTGATTTCGGAAGAGCTCGGTTTGAAATTGGAGAATGTCGAAGTGAGCGATCTCGGCAGTGCGGCGAAAGTAATTTCTGACAAAGAGACAACCATCATCGTCGATGGCAAAGGTAATAAAAAGGAAATCGCCGCGCGCGTCGCCGCGATTCGCGGAGAGCTCGAAACTTCGACCAGCGATTTCGACAAGGAAAAACTGACGGAGCGCTTGGCGAAATTGACCGGCGGTGTCGGCGTGATCAAGGTCGGCGCGGCGACGGAAGTCGAACAAAAGGAAAAACAGCACCGCGTCGAGGACGCTGTCGAGGCGACGAAAGCCGCAGTCGAAGAAGGCATCGTCGCGGGCGGCGGTGTCGCACTCATCCGCGCGAAAAAAGTTTTGGAAAAATTGATTGAAGCTGAGGAAGACGCCGACATCAAAAGCGGTTTGAAAATTGTTTCCAAAGCACTCGAAATCCCTGTCCGCCAAATCGCCGAAAATGCGGGTGAAGACGGCGGCGCAATTTTGGCTAAAATCTCCGAGTCGAAAACGAAGCACTTCGGCTTCGATGCTGCGAAAGGTAAATTCGTCGACATGGTCGCAGTCGGCATCATCGATCCGAAAAAAGTGACGCGCTCGGCACTGGAGAATGCGAGCTCAATCGCCGGAATTTTCCTGACGACTGAAGCTGCCATCGCCGAGAAGCCGAAGAAAGATGAGCCGACTCCGCCGATGGGCGGCGGGATGGGAGGCATGGGCGGGATGATGTAGTTCGCCGAAAATTTAGAATTAAAAAAGCCTCGAGTAATCGGGGCTTTTTATATTGCGAATCCCTGAAGTAGGAATTGAAAAAATCGTCGCCGACCCTAAGAAAACCAGCCTGGATCGGCTTCACAAAAAACTCCCCGATCGTCTGAACCAGTCACTTCGTATCCATCCAAACATTCACACTGAGATGCATCTGTGACAAAAACAACATCTGTTGCGGCTCCTGTTGGATCTTGTTTGGTGTAGATATGACACTGAATTTTAGGCGTTTCATCAACGACCTCAGTTCCGGTGTCAGTTCCGGTGTCAGTTCCGGCGTCAGTTCCGGCGTCAGTTCCAGTCTCAGTTCCAGCTTCAGTTCCAGCTTCAGTTCCAGCTTCAGTTCCAGCTTCAACAACAGTTGAATCTGAAGATCCGCAACCAATATTTTTCGCGGCGAGTGCATTCTGAATCGCTGTCCGCGTGCACTGACCGTAGTCTCCATCTGCCTGCGAACAATTATCCGGCAGCTTTGTCTCTGGATGACCCGAGACATAATAATAGCCACTTACTGCTGCTTGAATATTGGTAACACTACACGAAGAAACTCCAAGCTTGTCGCAAATTGATTTCAATGCTGTCTCAATCGCTTTGCAGCTATTCGTGCCAGACGAATACTGTGTGCCTGTAATTTCGCCGAGAAAACAAGATGTCGGAACATCTAGCGGTAGCGTCGAAGTCGAACATGGTGCCGGCGAGTCCACAATATCCTCTTCGGTGATACCACCACCTTCATCCGTGACCTCAGAAGATGTGCTGCCTGTATCATCCACTGCCGCAATTTCATAAGCCTTCTGCGTGATATTTTTGACAAGCAAAAGCGAGAGAATAATTATGAAGAGACCTGCAATTGTCCAAATAATTTGCTTTTTGGCAGTCGCCAGAGCTTCCTGATTACCGTGTGCCAGCACGAGCCGAAGCGCTACGATAATCAACATCACGACTGCAATGAGCGCAACAAAATTCAGTAAACCGCCGACTAATTTCAAAATAAAATTTTGGGTGCCTGTGATTGAATAAGCTTCACCGCCCATGCCTTTGTCCACACAACCCACCGCACCTTCCGGACAAGTGACGACGAGACCGATCTTACTCGCCGATTCCAAAAGCCCAACCCCCTCCCCCGCCAAAGTCGGCTGGATCGAGAGCGAAAGCAAGAGCGTGGCGAGAAGAAAAATTCTGCGCAAAATTGATTTTTATTTCTCGCCATTTTAGCATTAAATGCTAGGAAAATCAACGCGGCTGCTTCTTGTGCTGGACGGTTTTCCAGAAGATGTAGAGGAAAATCAGCAGCAGCAGGATCATCAGCCAGAGCAAAATTTGCTCGAGCAGCGGTGAATTCTCGACTACGACGAGCGCAGTTTTCACGCGACTCTCACCCACATTGTCGGTGACTTTTAATTTCACGAGATACTCGCCGACTTTTTGGTAAATGTGCATCGCCTTAGGCGTATCGACAGTCGTGCCGTCACCGAAATCCCAAGCATAGGCGGTGATTTGTCCATCGGGATCCGTCGAAGTCGAGGCATCGAAAAAAACTTCTTCGCCGATAATCACAGTACGATCGCCTTCGGCGACGACCACCGGTCCTTGATTCGCGTCATCGGTGTCAGCATTGTCACCGAGTCCATCATGGTCGCTGTCGAGCCATTCGTTTGGGTCGTTAGGAAAAGCGTCTTCAGCGTCGGGATGTCCGTCGTTGTCGTCATCGCCATCGATGCTGTCATCCACGCCGTCTTTGTCAGCGTCCGAGCAGATTTTGGAGTCTTGCGGATTCGGATCGGAATTATCGCCGCAACCGTCACCGTCTGTATCGACACACTCCGCACTCATGAGCGGAAATTTGTCGAGCAAGTCATTGCATTGCTCGGCGCCATCGCCATCCGTGTCAGGATTGAGCGGATCCGTACCGAGAGTCAATTCAGCCGTGTCGGGCAAGCCCTCGCCGTCGTCATCGGCGTCAGCGTTGTTGCCAATCCCGTCCTTGTCCGTGTCCTCCCATTCCGTCGGATCAAGCGGAAAAACATCTTTCGCATCATTCACGCCATCACCATCCGTGTCATATTTCTTCGGATTTGTACCAGTCGAGTTTTCGGTGTCGTCATTTGAGCCGTCATTGTCGTCATCGACATCGACCGCATCGCCAGCGCCGTCACCATCAGTATCTGAATCGACAAAAAATGTTTTCTCGACATAATTATTGGAGCCATCATCCGTCGTCGTATCGCCCGGGAAAATTTGCGCCGCGATTTTGTGTGTCCCGGCCAGCGCCGTCCAATTGACGAAAACCTCATCCGGTACGCTCCCCGCCTTCACGCTCACCGGCTGGTCAGTCGCAATTTGTGCGCCATCAACAAAAAATTTAACTGTGCCAATCAAGTCGGCGGCACCGGAGTTATTGACGGTCGTATAGATTTTGACGACTTTGCCCTGAACCACGCCATTCGCCGGTTGGATCGTCAGCTCATCGCTCGTGACCGAGAGATCAGCGAAAGCCGGACTCACCAAAATAAGGAAGGTGGCAAGGCTGGTAAGAGTGCGAAAAATTTTCATTTGAATTTTTTAATTGTTAGCTGGATTTTAGCAAATTTAGAGCTTGCGCTCGGGGTCACAATTTTTCCCAGCCGCATCAATCCACTGCACGACGGTCACCTTTTGATCGTGCAAAACATTGCCGTGCAAATCGGCGACTCCGTCAAAATTCAAATCAAACCATTCGCGGCATTCCGGCGTCACACCCGAAATTTTGAGCTCGATATCTTGCGGCGGCATGAATTTGATTTTTTGAATTTGGATTTGGTCGGTATTTTTATTGCGAAAATTGAGGTCGCTGAGCGCGAAGGTTGCACTCGCGACGGAATCCGGGTCGAGCGGTTCATTGAAACGGAGGTCGATAATCTGGAGATTGCGCCCCGTGAATTCCTGCCACGCGAGTCGCGGCGGTCGTGTGTCAGGCAAAATTTTGAGCGCGAGAGTTTGGTCGGCGGCGAGCTCGGTCTCGAAGATGGCGAGATTTTCCCGCGCGTCGAAATCGTGCGATGCGAGCAAAAATCCCGGCGGCAGTTTGACCGTGACGCGCACATGATCCGCTGCGGAACCGGGCTGTTTGACGAGCCGCAAATTGTAAATTCCATTGGCGACGACACTCGGTGGCAGCTCGTAGGCAAGATTGATTTCGCGCGACTCGCCCGGATTCATTTCGACGATCTTGGTGAAAACATGGCGCGCGCCATCGTCGAAAATCTGGTCGAGCGTGCCGGAGATTTTCTGTGAACCAAGTGGAGTGAAGATGCGCCAGAGACTTTTGTAATAGCCGGAAATCGGCTCGGCGGCATCGCCGCGGTGCGCGAGCTCGATCTTGAGATTCGCGGTCGCGACCAAACCTTTTTCCGCATCTTCAGTGAAGATGACATCGTAAAAAATATCCCGCACGAGGTAGCGGCTCGATTTCATCCCGCCGAAATTACCTTCATTGATTGCGAGCAAATCGGAATTTTCCGCAGCCGGAAGCACACCACCCCAATTCTGCGCTTCGACAACTTTTTGGATCTTGGGATCAGAGAAATAAAAGAGCAGGTGCTTACTTTTCAGGCTTTCGAGCAAACTCGCGACGGCGATATGCGGATGGAAAATGGATTTTTTAATTAGGTTCTTGGCGACATCCGCGAGGAAATTTTTACGATTCTGCAGATCATCCGGATTGTGCAGATCGACATCTTGGATCTGATTTTCGAGCGCCGCGAAAAGTCCCGCCTCGCCGCCAATTTCCGGTGCCAAATTTTTGGCGAGATTTTGAAAAGCCGTGAAATCAATCGCAATCACGCCGTCGAAATCAGCGTCCGGATAACCGAGTTTATAAAGCCGGATTAGTTCTTTGGCAGCAGTCGGAAAATCCGGGTCGAGATTGCCGTCGCGAAAACCGTGCCCCGGATAGAAATCGCCCGCAAGTAAATCAGCGACCAGTGGATCCGGCGGGGTGGAATTTTTCTGAATTAATTTGTCATCGTAAACATTGCCAAATTCGAAGAACGGAATCCCCGCGCGAAACTTGAGCGTCGCGAATGAAGTGATGAATCCGCCCGACGGTCGCCGCTCGGCGTCATTTTGGAAAACGATGAGATAATTTTTCGCGAGCGGAAAACCCGTAATTCTCAGCATCCCGAGCTGCCCGATCTCGCCCGCTGCGATGCGAATCGCCAGGAAGATGACTGCCAAAATCGCGACAGCCGTAACCGCAACGAAACCCCAAACTCGCTTCTTGGGACGGCGAATCTTGGCGAGAATTTGCTGGAAAAACATTTCCCCAAAATTTTATCACGCCACCTTTTGCATTTTATATTGAAAATTGAATATTTAAAATTTTCTTTTGAAAATTAAAATTAGCGTAAACCATAAAACCACTATTTTTAAGCAACCCAATGACTCAGAGACTTAATGACTCAACAACCCTCCGAACCAAATGACCCATAACCATCCGAACCCATTGACCCATGACCCTCCGAACCAATAATCAATTACAAAATTTAAAAATTTGGGTACACTGGTCACGCAACTTATTTTCTATCTTTTATTTTTTTAATCATGAAAATCATCCAAACGGCAAACGCTGCCCCCGCCATCGGTCCCTACTCGCAAGCCATCGTCGCGGGAAATTTAATTTTCACGAGCGGACAAATCGCGCTCACGCCCGCCGGCGAATTTTTGGACGGCACAGTCGAAGAACAAGCGCGCCAAGCGCTGAAAAATTTGGGTGAGGTTTTGCAAGCGGCGAATTCGGATTTTTCCAAAGTCGTGAAAACCACTATTTTTCTGGCGGAAATGGACGATTTTGCAAAAGTGAATGCGATTTACGCAGAATTTTTTGGCGACGCGAAACCGGCGCGCTCGACCGTGGCCGTCGCGAAATTGCCGAAAAACGCGAAGATTGAGATTGAAGCCGTCGCGGAAATTTAAAAAACGCCGTGGCTAGATCCGATTTTTTATTTGTAAAAAATTAGAGCCAAACCCCGGCAAAAGACAATCACCAATTGATTTTGATCGAAGTAAATGTTAAAATACCGTGAAAAATAAATATGAAAATTCTTTCCCCTCTCGAAAATTCCGCCCGATTTTATTTGAACTGGATTCAAGTCCGACCGAAAATCACCCAAAAATTCGGTGCCGAGTTCAAGAAAAACGGCCATGATTTTTACCATTCGCTTGGACTGCGAGGTCACAATGGTCTCGATTTTTCAGCGAAAATCGGCACGCCGATTTTCGCCCCACTCGGCGGCACTGTGAAAATCGGTGACGACGGCGCGAAGGGTTACGGCAAATTTGTGAAAATTCGCAGCGCAACGCACAAGATGGAAATCATCGTCGCGCACCTGAGCGAGATCGCAGTCGAAAATAATTCCGAAGTCGCCGCGGGCGACCGACTCGGCGCGACGGGCAATTCGGGCGCTTCGACCGGACCGCACCTGCACCTCGGCTTGCGTTTCTTACTGGAAAAAAATGAGCCGGTTTTCGGCTGGACCGTGCAGAATTATGAAAATGGTTTCTTGGGTTATGTCGATCCGCTGGAATTTCTAGTGACCTGGAAAGGCGACTTCACTCGGTGTTCACTCGCTGATTAATCTTTGGCAAGCACGACGACCTCGCGTCCGACGACCTGATTTTTGCGAGCGTAAATGAGCTTCTCGGAATTTTGCATTTTCCAGCCGAATTCAGCGATTTTCGGCAGAATGGTTTGGGAGGAGAAAAATTTGGGCGCGCCATTTTCGAGATAGACCGGGAAGCAGATGGCGACACGACGGCAATCGAGCCAAGCGAAAAAATCAGAATACAACTTCTCCAGCTCAGCAAAAATTTTGTTGCGCATATTTTCGTCCGGCAGTGTTTTGCGCGGCGGCCCGAGGTAACCCTCGCTCGCGACGACGGCGAATTTTTTGAAACTTTTTTGGCGTGCATCGTGGAGAAAAAGATCACCGGTGAAATTAAATTCCGCCAGATTTTTAGTCGAAAATTCGAGCATGCGCGGATCGACATCGCTGCCGAGAATTTCGTGACCGAGCAAACCCGCCTCGACCAAAACTCCCCCGCTGCCACAAAACGGATCGTAAATTTTCAACTTCTCAGAATCGCGTGCCGCCAGATTCACGAGAATCTGCGCGAGCTTCGGTGGCAACATGCCGACTCGCGCGTCGCGGAATTTCTTTTCGTAATCGCGAAATTTGTAATTTTCGAAAGGCTGCACCGCCGTCAATTTCGCGAGCCACCAGTTTTTGCCCGACTGCGCGACCAAAATTTCCACGCCATCTTTTTTGAGAATTTCGAAAGTCGATTGTGCCGAAGTCAGATTCGCGAAATCTTTGTTGGCGAAACGAACAGAAATCCCCGCCTTTTGCAGCGATTTCTTCACGCCGACAAGTAGAGTCTTGAGCGTTTTATTTTCTTCAGGAAAGAGCGAAAGCGCGAAATTATGCTTGCCCGGCTGCTCGGCGAACTCACTGGCGAGGAATTCGGAAATCTGCGCGAGCGGAAAATCGAGCGAGTGCGCGAAAACTTCACCTGCTTTGACCGTGCCACCGATTTTTTTCAAATCAGGCAAATCGATATTTTCGAAAATCGCGAAAGCGTTTTCCCGGGCGCAGATTTTGGAATTCGGAAAACGGGCACGAATCTCCGCGAGCGAAATCGCCGGATGGCGACCGAGAATGACGAGCGTTTGCGGATTTTTGGAATTCATTTCGAGTGAACAGTTTGGAAATTTTAAACGATTTCGAGAAAAAAGGCGGGAAATAATCGCGCATTTTATTTAGAAAAAATGCAATAAGTTTTATTTTAAATATACTTTTCTCGCCGATTTCTTAGTTTCTGGACACTACGAATTTGATTTTCCTCCTTGTTGTGAACTATCCACAACAACCGATCTTTACCGTTTTCCTGTGACTCAATTTCTTCAGGAACATCATCCAATTTTATTTGTCCTGCTTGGAGCATCCCATTCACCATTCTTTTAAAATCATCGCATTCCAATTCCCACTCTTTTAATTTTTCAATCAATTCGCTCAAACCAGCAGTTCGATTAATTTTTTCAGTCTCGGCAATCGCTTTATTAAGCGCCGCCTGAACTTGAGCCAGCGCAGCGGAATTGCCGACCAAGCTCTCAATTTCTTTAATTGCTTTTTCGAGACCAGTTTTTTCGGCTTCAGGAGCAGCCAATTCTCCAAGCTTGTCCCTAAGCTTAGAATCTACTTCTGCAGGCAAAGCACTTTTTTTTTCTGACACTTCAGCGTTGTCTTGATCGTTCATTTAATTAAATTAATGATTATTTTTATTTTAACAAGTTTAAATAATTTTGTCAAATATATTATTTGCTAAAATCTCGTCGTGAAAAAAATTAAAAAGTACGCACTCGCGGGCGTGAATATCGAGGAAGGCGATGCCTCCTCGTCAATCGCGGGAAAATTCGCAGGCACGACTTTCGCCGGGCGGAAAAATAAAATTGGTGCACCAGTGAAATTACTCGGCGGCTTCGCGGGGATTTTGGATTTCGGAAAATACTATTTGGTGACTGGCGACGACGGTGTCGGGACGAAAATGGAGGTCGCCGAACGGCTTGGCAAATTCGATTCGCTCGGCGCGGATCTCGTCGCGATGGTCGCGGACGATGCCATCTGCCTCGGTGCCGAAGTCGTCTCGATGACGAACACGCTCGACGCCGCGAAACTGGATCGAAAAATTGTCGGCGAACTTTTGAAAGGCTTGGCGCATTTTTGCCTGGAACAGAAGATCGTCATCGCGGGCGGCGAACTCGCGGAAGTCGGCGACGCCGTGAATGGCATGGTCTGGAATGCGACCGCCATCGGCATCGTCGCGAAAAAGCGCGTCATCTTGGGCGACAAAATTAAAGTCGGCGATACAGTAATTGCGCTGCGCGAAAGTGGATTGCGCTCAAACGGCTTTTCGCTCGCACGCAAAATTTTGAAAGATAATTTTGGTAAAGATTGGCACAAAGCGAAACTCGGGGCAAAAACCTGGGGTGAAATTTTACTCACGCCGAGCGAGATTTATCACGCGGCAGTACTCGGACTCGTCGGGCGCTTCGGCGAAAAACGCCCAGTCGATGTGCGCGGAATTTGCCATGTCACGGGCGGCGGAATTCCGGGCAATTTGCCGCGCATTTTTAAAAATAAAAAATTAGGCGCGCGACTCAACAAGCTCTGGCCAATTCCAAAATTTGTCGCGGAATTAATTCGCCTCGGCAAAGTCGACCTCGAGGAGGCGCGCGAAGTCTGGAACCTCGGCAACGGCATGCTCATCGTCGTCGCGGCAAAAGATGCCGAAAAAACTTTGAAAATTTTGGCGAAGAATAAAATTGCCGCACGCGTCGCCGGCACGATTACGAATAGTGGGAAGATCGAGATTGTCTAGCTTTTAATTCCTTCACAATGTCCAAACTCCCCGCCCGCAATCGCTTCCTGGTCGCGCTCCCGCTCGGTCTCGCTTTCGGAGTTCTCTGTGCTTGGCTCGCTTCGCAAAAAGATCCCACAATTTTCGATGTGAAATCTTTTTCGTTTTGGACAATCGTGTGGAATCGCTTCTTGATCGGACTCGTCATCGGTTTCGCCGGCGCTTTCACTAGGCATCCGGTTTTTGGTTTTCGCTGCCCGGCCTTTTTGCGCGGCATCGTCCTCGGCGCAGTCGTCTCACTCGCGCTCGCCTTCGGTGCGCTGATTACCCCGATTGAAAATGCAGCGCAGATTTTTTGGCTGACGGTCGGCGTCGGCGCATTTTATGGACTCGTCATCGATCTCCTCGCGACCAAAGTCGGCGGCGAAGGCAAAAGCCTAGTTGCGTAAAATTGAATAAAAAAATAATTCAAACTAAAATTATTTTCCAAGATGAGTTGGCGAAATGACCAACTGACCAATGACCCTCCTGACCCTCCGAACCAATTAACCCTCCGAACCAAGCCATGAAACTCTGGCAAACAAAATCCTCGCAAAAACTCAATCCGTTCATCGAGATTTTCACGGTCGGACCAGATTTGATTTGGGACAAATATCTGCTGCCCTTCGATTGTCTCGCGTCGGCTGCTCACGCTTTCATGCTGCAAAAGCAGGGTTATTTGAAAGTCGGTGAATTTCAAAAAGTTAAAAAGGTTCTGCACGAAATTTATTCGAAAGCCCACGCGCGGCAATTTGAACTCAAAAATGTCGAAGACAGCCACTCCGCCATCGAGGGTTTGCTCACGCAAAAACTCGGCGAACTCGGTGGCAAGATTCACCTCGGACGCAGCCGCAATGACCAGTCCGCCACGACGATTCATCTTTTCGCGAAAGACGAGCTGCTCAAAATTCGCAAGGAGCTTCTCGCGTTAATCGAAATTTTGCAGTCGCTGGCGAAAAAATACGCCGAAACACCGATGCCGGGCTACACGCACACACGCCCAGCGATGGTCGCGACACTCGGACATTATTTCGCCGCCTTCGCCGAAACGCTCTCGGTGGATTATGTCAGCGTGCAAGCCGCCTTCGAGGCAATCGACCGCTGCCCGCTCGGCTCAGCTGCCGGCTACGGCACCTCGGTCGCGATTGACCGAAAATTGACGGCGAAATTACTCGGCTTCGAGGAGCTGCAAATCAACACACTCGCCGCGCAGCTCGGTCGCGGTCAGGTCGAGACGACGACACTCGGCGCACTGACGAATGTCGCGCTGACGCTCTCGCGTCTCGCGAATGATTTGATTTATTTTTCCACGCCCGAATTTGATTTCTTCGAATTGTCCGATGTCATCGCGACCGGCAGCTCGATCATGCCGCAGAAAAAAAATCCCGATCCGCTCGAGATCATCCGCGCAGCGGCAGGTATGCTCGTCGGCGCACACACGCAGACTGCGACCATCGTGAAAGGCCTACCCGCAGGCTATCAGCGCGATTTGCAGCTTTTGAAACAGCCCTTCGTCCAGGGCGTGAAGCTCTCGAAACACTCGCTCCAGGCTTTTCAGATCGTGCTGCAAAATCTGAAAGTGAATTCCAAAAAGCTCGAAAAGGCCGCAAGTGACACGCACCTCTTCGCAGCGGATCTCGCGAATGAATTAGTTTTGAAAAAAGGTCTGAGCTTCCGCGAAGCTTATCGCAAAGTGAAAGAGAGCTACACACACGCCGGCTGGCGCGGTGTAATCGAATTCGACGATGTCCCGCACTTCGATCCCGTGAAACAAATCCGCAGCAAAAAATCCGATGGTATGCCAGGCAATCTGCGGCTCGAGGTCGGGCGCAAATGGCTCGCAGCGGAATCACGAAAAATGGCAGCTGAAACGAAGAGGTTTGAAAATGCGCTCGCCAAGATTTGGCAACTGTGAAAAAATTTTTTAAACTCGCGCCAATTTTTAATTTAATTTTTCGAAATGCCTAAAACTGCCAAATGCCCGCAATGTGACGCGGATCTCAACATCACGGACGATGCCGAAGTCGGGGAAATTATCAGCTGCGACGAATGCGGCGCGGAACTCGAAGTGAAAGCACTCACGCCAAGCGTCGTCCTCGACGATGCGCCCGCCGTCAAAGAAGATTGGGGCGAATAATTTTTTGTGGAAATTCACAAAATTGAAACCGGATTTTTAGCCGAGAATTGCTGGCTTTTGGTGAATGCGCGAAATGAAGCCGTCGTCATCGACCCCGGCGACGCTGCCGCGGAAATTTTGGAAATGCTCGGCACAGCAAAATTAAAATTGATTTTGCTGACGCACTCGCACTCCGACCACCGCGGTGCGCTCGCGGAGCTAGTGAAAAAAACTGCTGCGCCAGTCGCGCTGCATTTCGCCGAAGCGGAAATTGTCGAACAGGGCGCGGCGAATCCGCCTGATTTTGGCGAGCAGTTTGAGAAAGTTCCGGTCGCACGGAAACTGCGCGGCGGAGAAATTTTGGATTTCGGCGAAGAAAGAATCGAAGCGCTTGCGACGCCCGGACACACAGCCGGCTCGGTTTGTTTTTTAATCAATGGCGAACTTTTTTCCGGCGACACGCTCTTTCGCGAGAATGTCGGGCGCACCGATCTGCCCGGCGGCAATGAAGATGAATTAAATGAAAGTCTCGCCAAACTGCTGAAATTAAAGCCTGAAACGCGCGTGCATCCCGGTCACGACGCGGACTGGACGATTGGCGAAGCGCGAAAATTTTTCGTGTAAAATCCCAGTGTGATTATTGTTAATTTCAAAACTTACGAGTCAGCGGTCGGTGAAAACGCCGTCGCCCTCGCGAAAATTCACGAGCTCATCGCCGCTGAGACCGGCGCACCGATCGCCGTCGCCGTGAATGCGCTCGATCTCGCGCGCGTCGTCGCGGCAGTCAAGATTCCAGTTTTCGCGCAGCACACCGACGCAGCTGGTTTCGGCAGCTTCACCGGATCAATCGTGCCTGAGCTTTTGCAGAAAATGGGCGTCACCGGAACTTTGCTAAATCATTCGGAAAAACGCGTCGTAGAAAAATTACCCGAGCTCGTCGCCGCCGCGAAAAAAGCCGGACTGCAAATCGTGATCTGCGCCGAAAACGACAGCGAAGCGGCTGAATTTGCCGAAAAATATGAGCCGGATTTTGTCGCGGTCGAACCGCCGGAATTGATTGGCGGTGAGATTTCCGTGACTTCGGCGAATCCACAAATCATCGAACATTCCGTCGCGAAAGTCGGCGCGATTCCCCTGCTCGTCGGCGCGGGCGTGAAAAACGGCACGGATGTCGCGACCGCCATCAAGCTCGGCGCAGCCGGTGTGCTGCTCGCGAGCGGCGTGACGCGAGCTGCCAACCCGGCGGAAGTTTTGCGCGACCTCGCGCGTGGCTTAATTTCTTAATCCTTAAAAAATGCAATTCACCAGCTGGAATCACGACGGCTACGAGCCGAGCGAGCAGGATCGCGAACTCATCATCGAAAAAATTTCCAAACTCGAAAGATTCGACGCGCGACTCGCCGACGAAAGCACGACCGTCCATGTGGAAATCGTCCGCGGCAAAAAACACGCCTCGCCGAATTTCGGGCTGCGCGTGCAAATCACGATTCCTGGTGGCGCACTCCGCGCGGAAGCCAGCGGGAAAACAGTCGCTGAAGCGACTGACGAAGTCGAGCGGAAATTGCGCGCTCAGGTCGAGAAAATGAAAGACTAATCCTGTCTTTTTGCACCAGACAGTAAACGCCCAACAAGCGAAAGTATTCTCGCGATTCTTCCACGAACTGGTTCGCGAGCTTCTTGGGCTTCCCTTTCTCCAAGCTTAGTTCTGATATTTTTAAAAAGCTGTCCCCATCTATCCAAATTAAAACCCTCTCCCATTTTTAAGTAAAAATTAGCTTGAGTAAGTTCGGGATCAAATTCCTGATCTAATCTAAAAAGAGCTTGCCACAAACTTCTGACCGCCCCATTAAAATCATCCGGATGCTCTATGCTAACTGCAAGACATTCTCGAACCTCATCAAAACGAAACTCAGCTTCACCAATCATACCTGGCAGTCTAAAGTCTGCCTGCATCTGCCTGAGATTCGCGGGAGGAATAAGTGGATTCTGTCGGGCTTCTTCTGAATTTAAATATTCCCAAACTCCAAAAATTACTTGCGGATACTTTCTGAGATCTTCCGCACAGAAAATTCTAGGCAAAACAAATTCCATCACCATGAATTCTGGTGGCACATTAAGATCAACCAAACTTTTGAGTTTGGCTTCTGGATCAAAGGGCA
The DNA here is from genome assembly GCA_041665585.1 of Patescibacteria group bacterium. NCBI lineage: Bacteria > Patescibacteria group bacterium. The sequence goes on from JBAYIN010000006.1 coordinate 50,337, forward strand.
TCATTTTCCCTTCGCCTCGACTCAGATTTTGCCGAGCCAAATCTCCCGTCAATGACGATTCGCCCATTGGTCCTCCTCGAAGCATAATTGAATGATTTTAAAAATCTTTTTTACTTTAAGATAAAAATTGCTTACTGTCAATGGCATGGTAAGAAAATTTTGAGACAAAAGGACGGACGCGCAAAACTATTTTAAATTCGCATTCTCGCGTATTTTCGGTAAAATCGGGTTCACATTTTTGGTCTTTTATGAGAATCTCTGATCTCGCTCGCAAACTCGGAATCAAGACAGAAGAACTTCGCCCGAAGCTCGCGGATTTTGGCGTGGCAGAAAAAGCTCTCGAAATCGACGCGCCCAAGGCGGAAGAGATTTTGAAAAATTGGGGACAGAAAAAAGAAGAGGACGATCAGAATCTGATGGGCATGGTCTTCGACGAGGAGCCCGAGGAAAATGCCGAACCCGAAAAAAAATCCGCTGCGAAAGAAGATGCAAAAAAAGAAGCGTCTACGGACGAGCCGAAAAAAGAAGGTGAAGTCAAAGCTGTCAACACCGACCAAGAAGCCGCCCGCGCACGCTGGGCGCGCGCGAAGAAAGCGAGCGAAAAATTGATTTCGCGCAAGGTCAAAAAAATGGAAAAGGACAAGGTGATGCGAATTTCACGCCAGCAGGAAAGACTGGAAGAAGCGATGTCCGACCCGAGCAAACAGACTGCGGCGGCGCACGGCGAAGTCAAAATCGGCGATGCGATTTCGGTGCGTGAGCTCGGCGAAAAAATGGGTGTCTCCCCTGTCCGCATCGTCGGTGAGCTTTTGAAAAATGGTGTGATGGCGAACCTGAATCAAATCATCGATTACGACACCGCCGCGATTGTGTGCGAAGCATTTCACTGTCATGTCGTACGCGACACCTCAGCCGTCAGTGGCAAAGAAATTTTGAAAGGCAACATCGCGAAACTGCTGGAAGACGAGCCGGAAAATCTAGTCGACCGCCCACCAATCGTCGCCGTCATGGGACATGTCGATCATGGCAAGACGACTTTGCTCGATGCGATCAGAAAAACGAATGTGGTGGGTGGCGAATCCGGCGGTATCACGCAGCACATCGGTGCCTACCAAGTGAAGATCAAAGACCGCAAAATTACTTTTCTCGACACGCCGGGTCACGAAGCCTTCACGACGATGCGCGCCCGCGGCGCGCGCGCGACTGACATCGCCATCATCGTCGTCGCGGCAGAAGAAGGCATCAAACCGCAAACGATCGAGGCGATCAATCACGCCCGCGCAGCAGAAGTACCGATCGTGGTCGCGATTACGAAAATCGACAAACCCGGCGCGAACATCGAAAAAGTCAAAGGCGAACTCGCCGAGCATGATTTGCAAGCGACGGACTGGGGCGGCAAAACTGAAATCGTGCCCGTCTCCGCGCTGACCGGCAAAGGCGTCGAAGACTTGCTCGAAATAATTTTGCTGACGAATGATGTCGATCCAGTGAAAGCAAATCCGAATCGCGATGCCGTCGGGACGGTCATCGAATCGCGCCTCGACAAATCGCTCGGTCCGGTCGCGACCGTGCTTGTAAATACCGGCACGCTGCATAACGGCGATAATTTCGTGATTGGTCCGGTCGTCGGCAAAATCAAAAAAATGTTCGACTGGAACCAGAAAACTGTGAAGTCCGCCGAGCCGGGCATGCCAGTCCTAATCGCTGGACTCTCGGATCTGCCACAAACCGGCGTCGGTGAAATCCTGCAAGTGCTTCAAGACGGCGAAACGGCGAAACGCAAAGCACTCGAAATGCAGAAAATTTTGGATGCGACCGCGCGCGAGAAATCCGGCGGCATGAGCCAAATCATCGGACGGATTAATTCCGGCAATTTGAAAGAACTCAAAATTGTTTTGAAGGCGGATGTCGAAGGTTCGCTCGAAGCGATTTCGGAAAACATCGCGAAGATCGGCAATGAGAATGTGAAGGCGAAAATCATTCACTCGGGCGTCGGCAATGTGAGCGAGACAGATGTCATCATGGCAGCTGCCGCGGATAATTTTTTGATTGCTTTCCATGTAGCGATTCCACCGGCCGCCGCGAAAATAGCCGACCGCGAGGGCGTGACGATTCGCCAGCACACAATCATTTACAAACTCCTCGAGGAAATCGAGAAAATGCTGAATGGCATGCTCGATCCGGAGGAAATCGAAACGACGCTCGGCGAGCTCGAAGTCCGCGGCATTTTCTTCACGAAAGGCAAAGAGCAAACCATCGGCGGCATGGTGAAATCCGGCAAATTGGTGAATGGCGCGAAAGTCCGCATTTTCCGCGAAGGTAAATTGATTGAAGAAAGTCGCATCTCGAGCCTCAAGCGTGAAAAAGAAAATGCCCACGAAGTGAAGGCTGGTTTCGAATGCGGCTTGAAATTGTCTCTCACAAAAACGAAAGTCATGGAAGGAGACACGATCGAAGCCTGGACAATTGAAAAAAAGGAAAGGAAACTCTAAAATCACGCCACTCTCACGCGGGAGTAGTCCGCCACGGCGGACGCCGCCCGCAAAAAGTACAAACTCCTACGCGGGAGTAGCTCAGCTGGTTAGAGCGCCGCCCTGTCACGGCGGAGGTCGCGGGTTCAAGTCCCGTCTCTCGCGCCACAAAAATAGGTTCATCCGCCGAAGGCGGGTGGTTCTATTTTTTGATGCGAAGACTGGCGCGAACCCGCTCACACAAAACTTGAATCAAAAAATAATCTCGCCGGGGCGTCCCGCAAGCAGATTTTGAATTTCGCCAAACTTCGAGCCAGCTTCAAGTCCCGTCTCTCGCGCCACTTTCATCTGAAACGAAAGTGGTTTTTCAGAATGGATTGGAGCTACACGCAAGTTTGGATTTGTAATCCGAACCGTAGTTCAAGTTACAAACTTGAACTTGCGAGGGTTCTGAAACTCCCCCTTTGGCAAAGGGGGATGTCCCGCCACTAGGTGGCCCCCTCGGGGCCGCAGCGGGACAGGGGGATTTTTTGCACAGCCTTCCGCAAGTTCAATTAACCCACTACTTTGCACCGACGCGATTTTAGAAAATCCACTCAACAACTCAAAGACTCAACGACCCTCCGAACTAATGACCCATGACCCATGACCAATGACCAATGACCATCCAAACCCAGTGACCGGGGTTAAAAACGAGACAGATAAAAATTAAAAACTCAGGATAGATAAAATTCGGGAAAGATTGACTTGATTTTTCTGACGACTTTTGCTAAAATAGCCTGAAAAAATTACAAAAATAAATGCCAATTAGTAAAACTCTTCTCGCTAAAAAAACTCCGGCAAGAGCTTTCGATTCTACTGAAATCAGCGCGGTAGATGCGCTGCGGGAGATAAATCGCGGCTTCGCCGAACAAAAAACTCGGACCACCGCTCACTCGCAGAAATCCGCCTATGTCGATATTTTGAGCACGGCAATCAACGCTGATTTGCTCTCGAAAATCGATGCTGACGAAGCGACTGCAGCTCTAGCGTTACCTTTCTTACAGGTTGGCAAGAAATTACGCGTCGCGGTCGTCGATCCGCAAAATCCGGCAACGAAAAAATATCTCGCCAAATTAGAAAGTGCCGGCTGGCAAGTTTTTATCGGATTCGCGAGTCGCGAAGGCTTACTCATAAAAATTGAAGAAATTCGCGCACTCCAGCCGCGCCGTCCGAAAGAATTCAGCAACACGGACGCTGAGTCCGACCTGAAAAATTACGAGGAAGAATTGCACGCGCTCGCTGAGCTAGCGCGTACCGCCGACACCGTACCCGCGAAGGAAATCTTGAACCAAATTTTTGTCGGCGCAATTCGCACCGGTGCCAGCGATATTCACATCCAACCGGAAGATCAGAAAATCGAGCTGCGTTTTCGCATCGACGGCATTTTGCAAAAAGTGCTTGAATTCGAACGCGACAAAGGCGATGACATTTTGAATCAGCTGAAATTCGAAGCGAAACTGCGACTGAATGTCGCGGACCTGCCGCAAGACGGACGAATGAGCTTCCTCGTCAGCGACCGCAAAATCGATGTGCGCGTCGCGACGCTCCCGACGGAATTTGGTGAAAGTATCGTCTGCCGAATTCTCGACAGTGGTAGAAAAGTGAAAACGCTCGAGCAGCTTGGCTTCGGAAATATCACGCTCGCGAATTTGCAAAGTGTGCCCGCCATGCGCGAAGGCATGTTGCTCATCACCGGTCCGACCGGCTCAGGCAAAACGACGACGCTTTACACCGTGCTTGCCGATTTGAATGACTCCGAGCGCAAAATTGTCACGCTCGAAAATCCGATTGAATACCATCTCAAAAATGTTGTTCAAAGCCAAATCAATGAACGCGTGCATTATGGTTTTGCGGAAGGACTCCGCGCGCTGCTACGCCAAGATCCGAATGTTTTGATGGTCGGAGAAATCCGTGACGGCGAGACCGCCGAAACAGCGACACAAGCCGCGATGACCGGACACATTTTGCTTTCGACACTCCACGCCAATTCGGCGATTGAGACAATCCCGCGCTTGCTTGACCTCGGGATCAAACCATTTGTCCTAGTCGCAAGTCTGCGCGTCGTCGTCGCCCAGCGCCTGCTGCGCCGTGTCTGCAAAAAATGCGCGCGGCGGACTTCGCCCGACGCAAAAATGCTTGCGCGGCTCACGCCTCTATTTGAGGAAATCAAACGCACGAATTCGCAGGCAGTTAGTTCTGAGCTGCCGGAATTCTTATGGGAAGCGAAAGGCTGCCCGGTCTGTGGCGGCAGCGGCTATCACGGTCAAATCGCCATCGCGGAAAGTTTTCAGGTGGACGAACCAATGCGGGAATTAATTTTGGCAAATGCCTCCGCCATTGAACTTGCCGACTATGTCCGTAAAAAACAAAACATGCTTTCCCTTACAGAAGACGGATTGCTCAAAGTTATTGCGGGTGAAACCACGCTCGGCGAAGTCGCACGCGTAACTGGCTTAAATTTAGCTAATTAAAAATCATGTCAAAAATTTTAAAAATCGGCGTCGCTTGCGCACTCACCTGCGTGCTCACGAATGCAGCACTCGCAACTGAATTCGACCCAATCACTGACATCACGGATAGCAATGCCTTGCTTGGTCTCGATCTACCAACCAGCTTTGACGAAGACTTGAATGCACTCACGATTCCTGAGCCAGTCGAGGTTGCCGAGCCAACACCGGTGATTGAGACAAATGATCCAGTCGATTATTTTCCGGTAGAGACAACCACGCCAACCGCTCTGCTGACCACAATCGGCAGCGGCGGTGCACTCGGTGTCGAGGACGAAGAACCTGCACCAACAAAGACTCTAGTCACTCCGCACAAGCAGATTGCAAATCAACTTCTCGCAACACCGACTCCCAGCTCATTTTCAAACAGTGAAATGCTGAGTGCGGTCTCCGGAAGCATGATCTCGGGAAACATAATGTCTTCAAGCACCGTCCACAACTACGGTCTGCACAGCTCCGCGACGAAATCCCAGCTCGCCGAGACCGGACCAGCCGAGACACTCGCGTTCGCATGCGGTGCCGCCATCGGCCTCGCAATTTTCATTCGTAGAAAACTACACCATGCTTAAAAAAATCCAACAGTTCGCCACCGAACAAGCCGAGAGAATCATCGGAGACCCGGCGCACGCCAGTCGTGCCGTCCTCGCCAGCGTTTTGGTACTCGGAATTTTTTCACTCACGCTCAATCTCAGCTCGGAAATCATGCCGGAACTTTTTGGCGCGCGTTTGATCGAGTCCCCGACCGAAGAAGATCTCGCCGCGACTGCCGCAGCACAGGCTGCGGCGAATTCCAATATAGTCGCACGAGCGCAAGCCTGCTCCGACACGCGCAAAAACAAAAACTATGACACTTTGATAAATAATTTTGAAAAAAGTCTGTCGGGCATTTTGCCTGGTGCGGGCGACCTCATCGCCAGCTATCCCGCAGTCGTGAGCGAACGCAAGAATCAGATTGCCTTGGAAGTGCTGAAGAAGTACGCGAATTTGAAATATTGTGTTCCGGAAGAAAGTTTCGAGATGCTTTATCTCACAGATTATGCCGACATCTCGAAATTCCTAAGTGCTTACATCCAAGTGCGTCTCAGTGAAGACGATTCCACGACCTACCCACTCGGCGCACTCAATCGCGCACCGACGATGAAATCGACAGATGAAAACAGCCTCGCAGAGAAAGACCTGCGCCTGACGGAACAGCAAATCATCGATACCATCGATCAGGCGATTGATTTCGCGACGAAGCTCGACAAACAGACTGGCGAGACGGCCAAGCAGCTCGCGACTGTGACTGCCAACCGTGTCGCGATGAGTACGAATACAGCGCTCCAAACTCTCGCCGATATCGGCAATCAAACAAACAACATTGGTGCCGCTCAGGCAGGACTACTCTCCAATCTGTTGGAAGTTGCCATTACCGATGAAACAGTGCCAATGCCAGTTACTTTGGGCGGATCGTATGTAAGGGTGCCAAGCATGGCGATGATCAAAAAAATGATGGGCATCGTGAAAGGTCAAGATGCGGTTTATTCATCCAATGTCGCGTCAGACTTACCCGGACTACCTCCGGTCGGCAGCAAAATCGCCGGCGAGATCAGTCGCTTGATGAATACGGGTGAAATTTCCTACGGACTTTTCAATTTATTCAAAGTCGCCGATCGTCCAGTCGTCGCCGAACGCCTCGGTGCCGCGATGACACTTTACGCTGGTGCCAAGCTTGGTCTGGACCCAGCTACTCCGGGCAGTGAAGACCAGATCGCCACCGCCGCAAGTACCTTCGCCATATTTTTAATCGCTCAAACCGACGCAGTTGGAGAGCAATTTTGTTATGCGATTGATCCTGAGCAAGAATCTAAACCTTGCTTCGGCTTCAATCCAGAGACGCCACTATCTAAAAACCCATGAACAAAAAGAAAGATTTTCTCGTCATCTCCATCCTGGCAGTTTATTTCAGCCTCATCGGCGCGCAAATAATCTGGCAGCACGGCGAGCGGCTCACCAGCTCGGTCCTATCGGCCGATGTAGCCGACGCAGGAGCTACGCCAGAGGAACAACAACCGGCAGCCGCCACGGCAAACGCCGATAGGCAGGCCAAAGAGAATACCGCTGCAAAAGACCAAGCGCGCGCAGCTCAAGCTGAGATGCAGACCGCGAGCCAGGTTGACAGCGCGAAAGAAGCCGAGCTGCAAAAAAACGCCAACAAAATCGCGCTCTACCAACAAAATCCCTCTGCTCTCGTGAATAAACCCGCGCTGCCGCCGACCTTCATGAAACCAATTCTCGAGGCTGAAAAGGCAAAAAAAATCGCAGATACGCTCTCGCTAGCGCAACAGCAAAATACTGCTGCGACCGCGCGCAAAAAGAATGAAGTCGCTTTGATGCAAAAACAAGTGGAGTATTCCCAAAACAACAGTGTGCCGGTTTCTCCACAATTAACCAATAAGATTGAGACAACCAAATCAAGCGCCTACGAAGACTGCGTCGCCAAGGCAACTGCTTTGTTCGATCGAGATGCTGCGCAAAAAGCTGCGACTGAACAAGCGGCCGGGGCAGCGCCTGTCGGCATCACGACAACCATTGACCCAGAGACAAAACTCGAGACTGAGAGTGTGGACACTGAGACTCCAATAACAGAATTAACCGAAGAACAAAAAGCTCAGCTCGCTATCGACAAAACTGCCCAAGCCGAGGCAGAAGAGCAAGCGCGCCAGCAAGCAATTGCTGACCAGTGTGGCTCGCTGAATAAAACTCAGCGTTCGGGGGACATGGATGCGAGTGCCGCCCTAGCAGCTTTAAGCAGCTTGGGTACATCAATCGATAACTCTGCCGCTAAGCAAAAAATAGCATCTGAGGCGGCTGTAGCGACGGCGGCCGGAGCTGTCGACACGATCCAGAATGATGCTGCTGCTGCCAAACTAGCCGCGGCGAAACAAGCGGTCGGCGCGCAGAAAAAATCCGATGCCGATTCCGCCAAGACCGAAGATCCTAAAATCCCTGTAGTCGCCATCGGCATGAGTAATCTAAAAGCCGATGGTACTACCCACATTTTCGATTATTACGAAACCGATGAAAACGGAGAGCCACAAATCGCTGATGTCATCCCGATTTATCCGGATAAATATGACGACTCACTGAGCGACCAGAACGCGAAGTACCTCGTCCCGTATTGGAATTACAACACGAATGTCACCACGGCAGGAGATTCGGGATTGACTGTCTATGGAGGAACTGCTGCTGACGGAACAGCTGTTGTTAATCCAAGCAAAAACACTGTAGGAAAAATTGACAGCGGAACAGGGGCTGGTACAGGAATTATTAGTGGTGATGGTGATGGTGATGGGGATGGTGATGGGGATGGTGATGGGGATGGTGGCACTATTGAAGAACAAATAGCAGCAGCCAAATCAATAACAAAAACTGGAACTACCGCAGGCGGAACAGCAGTCACCCTAAGTGTTGCGGGTATCACCACCGTCGATGCTGGTATCGTTCATGGTCTATATCAAGCAACATGTAAAAATAGTATAAACAGCACAACTGAAACAGGCGGCAAAAAAACTTCACCGGAAGCAACTGCCAATGACTGCCTAGATAAACTTGCCACGACATTGGGACTCAGCGGAGTAAGTAATGGTGGATCTAGCGGAGAGATTGACACCGATAATGTCACGACAGCCAAATCAATAACAAAAACTGGGACTGCTGCAAACGGAACAGCAGTCACGCTAAGTATTACAGATATCACTACCAACAAGGACGGACTTGTTAGTCGGTATCAGGCAACATGCGAAAACAGCCTAAACGGCACGACTACAACGGGAACCGAAAAGCTTTCACCAGGAGAAGCGGCCGATGTCTGCCTATCCGCGCTTGCCGGCACATTAGGACTCACCGAGGTAAGCAACAGTAGTGGCAGTGGTGACAACAGTAACAGTGCTAACTTTGACGGTTCCAAGGTTTACACCGATCCTCAGATAGCCATAATGCGAGCAACGGTCTATAGCGAACGACTCAGTCTAAATTTCTCTTATGAGTACACCACCGCCATGTCGAAAACGGAAACCCTATATGCCCCGAATGGAGAAAGGGTCACACTAAAAATTGAAGGTGTTTATGACAATGGTTGTGGTGGCTGGCATGCAAACTGCTTAAATGACTTTAACGCTAGGAAAGCAACAGGCGAGACTGGGGATTATCCGTTCGACACGGCCATCGACTGCCTAGCCAACCTCGCCGCAGACCTAATAAAAAATGACGGCATGACTACCACTCCTCCTAATGGCCCTGTGTGCGCTTGCGCTGCCGGAGCGTCAAACAACTCGTCCCGAATAATCAGTGGTGTCTCTTGCACGATAACCCGCACATGCAAGTCTGATTGCAGCGGATACAATGAACCCGATCCTTGTGTTGCAGCAGTTTCTAGCGCTCTAGGCGCAGAAGACGAGCTTTATTCACCAGCCTCAGGCGGATCATACGCAACGCTCAGTCTGAGTATCGACAGTATTTCGGATAGCCTCGTGACATGTAGTGGTGGTGGCACGACGATGACGAGATATTCAGCTAGCGGCTGCATATCTAGCCTTAAAAGCTACATAGTGAATCAAGGAGTTTGGTCAACATCAATACCGTAATAAAACTTATTTAAAAAAATATTTCAAACTTCAACTTTAAAACAAAATGACTTCCCACACCCACATCACGCACCGCAATCAGACTGCCGCCGTCGGCTACATCCCGCTCATGAATTTTTTGATTCTGTGGGCGCACCGCCGCGACCGCTTCATTCTCGAGCACGCGCTGAATGGTGTGCTGCTGACGATTTATTTACTCGGCGCGTATTTCTTGATTCCGGATTTTGGAATCTACATCGCGCTGATTTTCATCGCCGGTGTCGCCGCCGGATTCATCCACGCTTCGAGTGGTCGCGAATTTCGCCTGCCGCTCATCGCGGACTTCGTCGATTGGCTGGCGAATTTTTTTGACAAAAAATAAAAGTCTCTCTAGACTCACCAACAATTTGTGCCCAAAGTTTTTTTGGGAAAGTTGATTTTTAGTTTCATTTTTGAGTTCCAAAAATTTCGGCTCCGTTTTTCCGGCAGAACTTTTCGCGAAGTTGAAGAGTGAATTTGCCGAGAAAAAAAGCTTCACCTTCTCGGGCGCGGGGAATTTTTCGGCGAAGAGCCTGCTCGCCGACAAACTTTTGAATGGCGAAAAATTGACGCTCTGGGTGGTGAATGATGCGGGCGAAGCGAATGCGCTCGCCGCGCACCTCGCCGAGTGGCAGACGCGACCGATTAAAATTTTCGCCGCGGAGAAATCCGACGAGACTGAGCGCGAACGCGTTTTGCGCTTGATTCGCGAAGCGATCGCGCTCGAGACGAGCGGCGTGATTTTGATCACGACTTTTCGCGACGCGCAGACGCTCTTGCCGAATCTCCGTCAGCTCGAAAAAGCCAGCCTCGAAATTCGCGCCGGCACGGAGCTCAATCGCACGGAGTTTTTCAATGACTTGATTGCGCGCGGTTATACGAATGTCGATAGCGAAACGGAAATTTGGCCGGGCAATTATCGCGCCATCGGCGGCGTGATCAAAGTCGCGTTACCGAACGCGGAAAGTATCTTCGCGCTTGAGCTCGACGGCGAAATGATTGAGTCGATTACGAATCTGCAAACTGGTGCGAAAATCGAGACACTGAAATTGCTGCCAATCGACGCGGACAACGAAGCGGTCGATCTCGTCACAGCACTCCCCGACGGCGCGCTCGTCATCGCCGATGAAATTATCGGCGAAGAAAATAGCGGTCGTGGCCTCGACAACGACGGCGCCGAGTTACCTTCAGTCGAAACTTGGCTCGCGCGGAATCCAGCGGTGCGGAAATTATTTTTCACGAGCTTCCCGGACGAAGAAGTCGAATTCGCGCACCTGCGTTTTTTGAGCGTGCTGAAATTCGTCACACCGCGCGACCTGCTCGATGACCTGCGCATGAAAAAAGACAGCGGTTGGCAAGTCCTGATTTTGACGAAACAAAAAACCGAGCTCGAGAATATTTTGAACGAATACAATTTTGTCTTTGGCGGCACGACAAAAATTAATGTCCGTGAGCTCGCCGAAGATGATTTCTCGCCGCAGGCTTTCCAAAATCCGGAAATGAAAATCGCCGTCCTGACCGACCGCGAGATTTTCGGCTTTCAGCGCGGTGGCAAAAATGTGAGCGAACAAAAGGTTTACCTCGATTTCATTACGAGCCTGAAAAATGGTGATTTCGTCGTGCACCTCGACCACGGCATCGGTATCTTCCGCGGCATCGAGCAGAAAACAGTCGATGAAATCACGCGCGAATATCTGCGGATTGACTACGCCGCGGGCGACAAACTTTTCGTCCCGATCGACCAAGCGGACAAAGTCAATCGCTTCATCGGCACGGGCGATGCACCGCCCCGCCTGACGCGCCTCGGCAGTGCGGAGTGGACGACCGTGCAAAAACGCGTGGCTGCCGAGACGAAGAAGGTCGCGAAAGAATTGTTGAATCTCTACGCGGCGCGTGCGGCAGCGACCGGTGTGCGCTTCCCCGGCGACGGTCCGAAGCAAGCTGAATTTGAGAAAAATTTTCCTTACGAAGAAACACCCGGGCAGCTGCGCGCCATCGAAGATGTGAAGTCGGATATGGAAGATTCGAAGCCGATGGATCGGCTCGTCTGTGGCGATGTCGGTTTCGGCAAAACTGAAGTCGCGCTGCGCGCGGCATTCAAAGCGGCGATGGCGGGGAAACAAGTCGCCTTCATTTCGCCGATTACGATTTTGACCGACCAACATTACAAATCTTTTTCGAAACGCTTGGAAGGTTTCGATGTGAGCTGTGAAATGCTGAGTCGCTTCAAAACTCCGGCGCAACAGAAAAAAATCCTCGCCGGACTCGCCGCTGGCAGCGTGCAAATCGTGATCGGGACGCACCGCCTGCTTCAGCCCGATGTGAAATTCAAAGACTTGGGGCTCGTCATCATCGATGAAGAGCAACGCTTCGGCGTGAAGCAAAAAGAAAAATTGAAAGAGCTGCGCAAGCAAGTCGACATCCTGACGATGACGGCGACGCCGATTCCGCGCACGCTGAATATGGCTCTGAATAAGCTGCGCGACATCACGACCATCAGCACTCCCCCGCCCGGTCGTTTGCCAATCGTCACCGAGGTGCGCCACTTTTCGTGGCACCTCATCAAGGAAGCGATTGAAAAAGAAACCGCGCGCGCTGGCCAAGTTTATTTTTTACACAATCGCGTCGCGACCATCGAAGGCATCGCTGATAAATTGCGCAGCCTTTTGCCCGAAGCGAAATTCGTCGTCACCCACGGACAGCTGAAAGCTGACGATCTCGAGAATCGCATTCTGGATTTCAAAAATGGGAAATTCGATGTGCTCGTCTCATCGGCGATTATCGAAAATGGTATCGACCTGCCAAATGCGAACACGCTCATCGTGAATGACGCCGAGAATTTCGGTCTGTCCCAGCTGTATCAATTGCGCGGACGCGTCGGGCGCAGCCGCAAACAGGCTTACGCGTTTTTCATGTACAACACGCGCCATCTGAAAACTGACGCGAAGAAGAGGTTGCGCGCGATTGTCGAAGCAAGCGAACTCGGCGCAGGATTTGAAATTGCGATGAAGGATTTGGAAATTCGTGGCGCGGGCGATATCCTCGGGGCGAGCCAAAGCGGCGCAATCAATGTCGTCGGCGTTTCGCATTTCGTCAGAATGCTGAATCAAGCGGTCGAAGATCTCAAAGCGGGCAAGAAACTCGAGACTGGCGAAGAAACAGTCGAGAAAAAAACCGATGTCAATCTCGAAGTACCACTCTCCGCTTTCATCCCGACGAGCTATATTTCCGACACGAAGGAAAAGATTCGGGCTTACCAGAAACTATCGGCAGCGGATTCCGTCGAGGATTTGAACGAACAGAAGCTGGAGCTCATCGAGGAGTTCGGGCATTTACCAATCGAAGTTGTGAATCTTTTGAAAGTCATTCGCCTGAAATTAGCGTGCCGCAAAGCGAATGTCGTCGCGGTGAAAGTCGGGCGCGTCTCGCCGAAGAAGCGCGAAGCCCTCCTCTCACTCGGCGCGAAAGTGCGCCCAGGAAATATCTTGAGCGCGCTGCAGGAAAATCCAGCGTGGCAAATCTCGGGTGACAAATTGAAAATCGACATCGGCGCGCTCGGCGTCGACTGGCTCAGCGGAATTCAGAAAACAGTCGAAGCCCTCGGCATCGAAATCCGGAGTGACGAAGTCCTTCCGAAGTTCCGCCCTAGCGGAACGAAGGAGGATGCAGTCTTGCCGAAAAATATCTAAAATCAATTCAGTTCATTCTTAGCGATACAAAAATTGAGAAACTAAAAACATTCACTCATTTGATTATTTAATTATTTAATTATTCAAACATTCACTCATTTGTAAAAAATGCTTAAACTTATTTGTAACTCCTGCCAAAAGGAATTCGCGCTCGCGGAGAATCGCGTCGTCTGCGACTGTGGTGGTCTGCTCGACCTCGTCCAGCCGCTTGAGGAGCTGAAAAAACTCGACCTCAAAAAAACTTTCGACGCCAGGCTCGGCAGCCGCACACTCTTAGACGGCAGCGGCGTTTGGCGTTTTCGAGAGCTTTTGTTTCCCGCGCAGAAAATTATTTCCAAATGGGAAGGCAATACCCGCCTGTATTTCTCAGAGAAAATTTCGCAGGAAATCGGCGCGGAAATATTTTTCAAACACGAAGGTGAAAATCCGAGCGGCAGCTTCAAAGACCGCGGCATGACTGCCGCCATCACCGCCGGTGCTTCCGCTGGATGCCGCAATTTCGTCTGCGCCTCGACCGGCAACACCTCCGCCAGTCTCGCGAGCTACTGCGCTGATGCCGGACTGAATGGCATCGTGATTATTCCGGAAGGCAAAATCGCGTTTGGCAAATTGAGCCAGGCTTTAGCTTTCGGCGCGAAAGTGCTGCAAATCAAGGGAAATTTTGACGCTGCGATGCAGCTCGTCAATGAGCTCAGTCGCAAATTCGATCCCGAGAATCCGAGCGAGTCGGTTTATATTTTGAATTCGGTGAATCCGTTTCGCGTCGAGGGTCAGAAAACCATCGTGCTGGAAATTTTGCAGCAGCTGAATTGGGAGGCACCGGATTGGATCGTGCTGCCTGCCGGAAATCTGGGCAATACTTCGGCTTTCGGCAAAGCCATCACGGAAGCTTTCGCGCTCGGACTGATTGCGAAAAAACCGCGCATTGCTGTCGTGCAAGCGGCTGGTGCGAATCCCTTTTTCAAATATTTCCAATCCGGCTGGACGAAATTCGAACCGGTCGCAGATCCGGAAACGATTGCAACTGCAATCAAAATCGGCAATCCCCAAAGCTACTTGCGCGCGAAAAGAGCCATCGAGTCGACGGATGGCGTCGTCCTCGAAGCCAGCGAAAACGAAATTTTGGATGCGAAGGCGACCATCGATGCCGCCGGCATCGGCTGCGAACCCGCCTCGGCCTGCTCGCTCGCCGGCATTCGCCAGCTCGTGAAATCCGGTGAAATTAAAAAGGGACAAAAAGTCGTCGGCGTGCTGACCGGTCATCTTTTGAAAGATCCGGACACGACCATCGACTATCACCTCGGCAAGCTCGCGAATGTCGAGATTACGAAAGCCAATCGACCAATCGCCATCGATGCGACCGTAGATGCTTTTTTAAGCGCAATTCGCTAAAATGGCACGGTGAAAAAAGATTTTCTCTCCATCACCGACCTTTCGAAGGAGCAAATTTTGGAAGTACTCAATGTCGCGGGGAATGAAAAACGCGGCGTGACTTCGGAAATTTTGCACGGCAAACAAATCGCGCTGTATTTCGAAAAACCAAGTTTGCGCACCAAAGCTAGCTTCGAAGTCGGCATCCATGAGCTCGGCGGAGACTTCTCGTATTTCTCGACCGTCGATGTCGGCAAGCTCGGTGAGCGCGAGAGCATCGACGATTTTGCCAAAGTTTTGTCGGGTTATTTTGATTTAGTGGTCGCGCGCGTTTTCGAGCACGAGAATCTGGAAAAATTCGCGGAGGTCTCAGAAATTCCCGTCGTCAATGCACTTTCCGACCGTGAGCATCCCTGCCAAATTCTCGCCGACCTACTCACGATTCGCGACAAACTCGGTCGCGTGAATAATTTCAAGCTCGTCTATCTCGGCGACGGCAACAATGTCGCACTTTCGCTCGCGCTCGCCGCGGAAATTTTGGGTTTCGAATTCGTGCTCGCCGGTCCGAAGAAATACCAGCTCGAATATCCGCAAATCAAACAGACCGAAAATCTCGACGAAGCACTCGCCGATACAGATGTGATTTACACCGACACCTGGAATAGCATGGGCGAACCGAAGAAATCGGATGAGACGATTTTGACGCCTTTTCAGCTGAATGCTGCAGTGCTGAAAAAAGCCAAACCCAGTGCCATCGTGCTGCACTGTCTCCCCGCCCACCGCGGCAAGGAAATCACGGACGAGGTGCTCGACGGTCCGCAGTCCGTCGTCTTCGCCCAAGCCGCGAATCGCTTGCCCGTCCAGAAAGCTTTGCTCGCGAAGATTTTTGCGCGGGCGTTCTGATTCGGCGAAAACGCGTCGCGTACCACCAAGCTGCTCCGAGTAAAATCGGCACGACGAGCGGAGTGAGATTTTGGTTGAGGATTTTGAAAAAGAGCAGCGCGTTGAAAATCGCGTGCAAAATTACGGCGAGCAAAAAACCCTCCAACACGACCTCACCGGAAGTGTGACCGTGCGCGGAATCTTTTCGCGGCAAGAGGTGGAAAATGGTGATGTGCAGTGGTCGCCGCAGGACTTTGCCAAGATTGGAGAAAAAATGCGCGAGCGGTTTTTCGTGCTTTTTGAGTGGCACGATTTCTTTGGCGACATAAGCCGTCGCGTAGAAATAACCGAAAGTGCCAGTAAAAATAGTGTGCGCGAGCACTGTCCCGAGCGAGCGAAAAATGTAGACCGCCCAAAAACTTGACTCCCCGGTCGTCTGCCAGAAGTAAAAAATATTTTCGGCGAAGGCGAAACCGAGCGCGATGATGAGCGCGAATTCGAAGCCGTCCTCCCATTTGTCGAAGTGCGCGCGATTGAGCTCTGTGCTGAAGATGAGCGCGAGTGCTTTCAGGCTCTCTTCGAGTAAGGCGAAAATTAGAATCAAAACGAGTGGTGGAAAATCAAAGTCGAAACCACGCAGCGCGAAGAGCGGCAGCGCGGGAGCAAGACCGAAAAAGAAAAGTTGCACGAGCACATGCGTCGGCTCCGGCTCAGCCAATCTGCGACGCCAAAAAATTACCCACAAAACTACGGGCGGAAACGCGAGGAGCGCGAGAGTGGCTAGCGAGTGGGTTGCCAAATTTCTCCCATTTTAGCGAATCGCAGGGCGAAGAGAATCGTCGTGAACAAGAGCAATAAAATCGGCCAGCTCGGCGTCGCTTCGGCAGTTTGGAAATCAAGCGCGAGCACATCAGCCTGCAAAAATTCTGGTGCCGTGTCGAATCCCGCGAGCGTGAGCGTGCCATTTTCTGAGTGCGCGAAAACATTATAATTGCCACCCTCACGAAAAATTGCGCGCGCGAGCAGCGCAGCACTAGCTTCGCCGAAGCGCACGAAAATCTCGCCCTGCTCCGTCCGCAGCACGAAACCGTCCGTGCCCAGAAACTGGATTGTGCCAAAAATTTTCTGCGTGTCGAAATCATTTGGTGTGTTCGGAGTCGCGATTTTGGTCTCACGCATTTCGGTCGCATCGAAGGCGAGCGCGATTCCTTCTGCCGGACTTTCGAATTCGATTGAATCAATGTCCGTGCCGCGAAAATTCGCGATACGAACTGCTTCGCGCCCGGAATTATTGAGCGCGAGCTTCGTCAGGCGGCGCGGCAAAATTTGGAATTCACCCGGCTGCAGCACGACCGAATCCGGAATCGTGAAAGTTTTTTGCGCATCGGAAATTTTCCAGTTGCCGAGCGCGACCGGCTTCGTGCCGAAATTTTGGAGCTCGATGAATTCAGCTTTGGCATCATCCCCTGTCGGATTCGCGAGCACTTCGGAAATGCGAATCGTCGTGGACAAAGTGCCATTCGCGTATTTGTGAGCCGATTTTTTGGCGCGGGAATTTTTGGATAGCGGCACGACCAGCAAATTTTCGGCACCGGGCGTCGGCGCGGCTGTCGCGAGCAATTGCCCACCAGTGAAAACAAACGCGACGCCTTCCGGTAGTTTGGGATAAGCCAGTGCAGAAATCACGCGTTGAGTCGGCCACGCGAGCGTCACCGTCCCGCCCGAATTCGTCAGCGTGAGCCCGGTTTCAGCGTGTGTGAGCGCGCGAAATTCTCCCGGTGCCAGCGTGAAATTGGCGGGAAAAATAAATTTCTTGCGACCGACGGAAAGTGTGAAGCCCGAAAGATCCGCGACCACTGAACCGAAATTTTGGAGTTCGATGAATTCAGTGTCGCCATCTACGCCCGCCGGATTTGGGAGAACTTCGGAAATGCGCAGCGACTCCGCGAAAACTGGCGGTGCGAAATTTTCTGCCAAACTGAAATTCAAAGCTTTTTGCGCGACGCCCTCGAAGCCGCCCTGATCGATGAGCTGCACGAAAAGATTGTGTTCGCCAGCTGGCAGCGCGCGATCAAGCGCGTAATTCCAGTCACCATTTTCATCGACTGGAACTTCGACGACGGCAAGCTCCGACTGGATGAAGATCCGCATGCGTCCACCGGGTACGCCGACGCCTGTCAGGAAAACGCCATTTTCATCGACCAAACTTGTGAATTGCGCACGCGCGATTAAGGCCAATTCGGCGCGGTATTTTTGTAGTGCGGCGAGCGTCGCATCCGCGACGAGCGGATTAGAGCCATTTTCAATTTCAAAAAAATCCGGCAGCCCGTCGCCGTCCGTGTCGAAATTTTCCGGGTCGGTTTGCTTTTCGATTTCGGCTAAATTCGAAAGTCCATCACCATCACTGTCTTCACTCGGCGCGAGAATTTGGTAAAAAACATTTGAGTAATTTGGTGTCGGCAGCTCCGTCTCCGCGAACTCACCGCGGGGATTTTTCGCGAAGGCGACACCTTCCGCCAACTTCGGATATGTGAGCGAGTCGATTACCGCACCGTCGAAATCAAGCAAGGTGAATTGCGCGGCAGAATTGCGGAGCGACAACAACCCAGAAAAAGCGTGGAATTCGCCCGGCGCGATTACGGTATTTTCTTCGAACTCGAAAGCAGCATCGCCGACGACGACAGTCCAGCCGAATAAATTGATTGGTTCAGCGCCGAGATTGACCAATTCGAACCACTCGTGATCGGCATCCTTGCCCGCCGGATTTGGCAGGATTTCGGAAATGCGCATGTCGCCCGTCGCGGTCGCGAGCGGATCAAGCGGCGGATCAGGATTTTGAATTGTGAAGTCAGCGGCGGAATTCGTGTCAGCAGAATTTTGGCGCAGAAATACTCCGCCAAGTGCCAGCCCGCGCGCGTCGAGGAGACTTTCAGCCTCAGCGGAATTCCACTGCGACTCCACGAATCTTATTTGCAGCTGCTCAGATTGGGCAAGCGAAATATCGAGCTCACTCCGAATCGGTGGCACAGCCCGGTCACTCCAGCCAACGAAATCAGCGATCGCATTTTCAGAGTCCTGCAGCACGAGGAAATCGTCGCTGCCGACCAAACCGCGCGCAGGCGTGTAAAAAATTCCGCCTGCAAATTTGACTTCGCTCGCATTGAAAATAATCTTGAGTGGCGCGTCTGCCGCAATCAGCGCCTCAGCCGGGAAAGTGAAAATTGCTTCTCCCAAGCTGTTTTTGAGTGAGAAACCACCGAGCGCGACCGGCGCCACGCAATCCGTACAAGTCAGCTCGACGAAATCGCCCGTGGGATTTTTGGGTGCGACGGCAGAAATTTGGAAATGAAAATCACTCGCGCGCACTGGTCGCGGAGAATTTTTTTGACCCGGCGTCGCGAAAATTGTCGTGAACCAATCCGCCGCAGAATTACTGTCTGGCAAATCTGGGTCGCGCGCCAGCACAGTCTCGCGCTCAATGTCAGCTGAATCAATCGCATCCATCATCTCCGACGAAATCCAGCCGCCACCTGCGACGATTTCGCGCAGATCCACCTCCTCGCCCGACGACCATGCCCCGCTGCGATTTTCCCAAACGACGGCGTCTTCGATTGCACCGGTCGAATCGCGCAGCGTCACCTGCTCATCTGTCGCCGTGAGACCACTTCGCGCGGAGAAAATTTTGGTGAAACCGTCGCCGTGCCAGATATTTGCGGGCGTTGCCGACTTGAATTCGAGCACGAGAAATTCGTCCGTTTTTAGTTTGGTATTTGGCGGAATGGTTTTGAGGCGTTTATCCGACTCGAAATAAAATCCGCCGAGGTCGATGCCGCTGCCGCCGTTGCCATCATTCGCGACGAAAATTTCAATCCAGTCTGCTGCCGAATCAAAAGAAACTTCGGTAATCTTGAGCTCGACGCGCTCGGCGGAAACTGAGTCGAAAATCGGTTCGTCCGCGACTGTGTTCGCATTCGCGACAGTCGCAGTGCCGCCCCCGCTACTACACGGCGCGACAGTGAAATTTTGCAGCGCCTCAGCCGTCGCTCCGAACACATCAGTCACGGTCAAGGAAACCGCATAATTACCGGGCGCGAAATAAAATCCGCCTGGATTTTCTTCGTCAGAAATTTCGCCGTTGCCGAAATCCCATTCGAAGGAAAGCGCATCGCCATCTGGGTCAGTCGAATTTTCCGCAGTCACATTGACGAAAAGCGCACACTCGCCATTTGAATTACCCGAGCCCTGAATCGTAATCACGGCAGTCGGTAGCAGATTGGTTTCAATATTTTGCGCATTTTTGGTCGGATGCCAAAACTCTGTCCAAATAGCTAAATCAGTAGAATCGCGCCCGAACGATTTGCCTTCTGCTGCGGTGGAATATTTTCTGGAATCGACAATTATGAAAATTCCATCTTCCAATTTTTTTTCGAGCACGACTTCACCGCCCGTATTCGTCAGCCCTGTGAAATTATCGAGCGTGAAAAATCCACCCGGCTCGATCAAGCCCGCAATCGGCGTACCGTTGATTTTGAAATCAGCGAGCTGAATCGCCGAGTCGGTCGGATTAAAAAGTTCAATCCACTCGTGACCATCATCCGCCCCGACTGGATTCGGCGCAAACTCATTGATGACGAGATGATTCTGAACTGACAGGTTCAAAGAGCTAGAATTATTTTCGGAATTTTCATCATCAACACAATCAAGCTTCGCGACGACCACCGCGCTCGACTCGAAACTCCGAGAAAAAGTTTTTTCGACGGATGCGAAACTCGCAAGTTCGGAAATCAATTCGCTGAAAGTTTCTTCACCAGCCGACCAAATCAAATCGCAACTTCCCGAATTCAGTCCACGATTCTCAATATTTGCGGTAAAAATAACGGTTTCGCCAGGCAACGGATTTTCTGGACTCGCGGAAATCGAGACAAGCGCGAAATCGTCGTCGCGGAAATTAGCAGCGCGCGGCGTACCATCGACTTCGAAACTCGTGCGGAAAGTGTTCGCGTCGACACGCGCAAGCGTCCGACGCGCATCCGCATCACCGCCGATTTTCCAAGCGTCCGAACCATCGACTCGGTCAACTTCAGAATTCGCAGAGTCAAAAAGCCGAAGAATTTCTCCATCGTTTGAAATGCTGCCTGTGAAAATTTGGTCGGCGGGAATATCAGGAACAGTCGAATCAGCAGTGCGCTCGATGAGAAAAAATTCTCCCGGTTGAATTTCTCCGGCAAGCGAAATTTCTGGTGCGCCGTCGTCAGCCAAAATTTTCCAACCGGTGAGATCGAAAATTTTATTCGTCGTCATGTTCCGAAGTTCGATCCACTCGCCAGTCGAAGCAGTCTTCGAACCCGCCCAAGCGATTTCATTGAAGCTCAGTTCGCCTGGATCGGCAATCTTTGTGACAATTGGCCCGCTCGGAGTTATTCCCGTAAGCGTGAGAACAGCTTCATTTCCAGCTAAATCACGCGCGGTCAAAACAAAGTCGTAGGAATTACCATTCGTAAGTCCGGTTTTCGTGAAAGTCGTCACGCTGCCTAAGCTTTCTTCTTCGCCATCGTTTGTCTGCAAAAAGTAACCCGCAAGATTGTCGTCCGCTGCGGCTGGCCAAGTGAGCTCGACCTGAGAATCACCCGGTCTCGCGCTGAATGCGGCTGCTGCGGGAAATTCTGGAGCGATAGTGTCGAGCGTGAAAGTTTGAACTGCAGAAAAAGCGGATGCCAAACTTTTGTCGTCAATCGCTCGCGCACACCAAAAATATTCTCCATCGCTTAGTTCAGGAAATTCTTTTTCGGCACTGGCATTATCACCGACTGGTGTAGAAAAATCGGATGCGGACAAATTTTCAGACGAGCCACAATCATCTGGTTGCACGAAAAAAATCCGAAACTCAATCCGACCCATTGCTGCCTCGGGGTCAGAATACTTTGCGCGAAAAGTTTTGGAATTTGTCGCAGCGAGCGAGATCAAGTCGCTTGGAACATTCGGAGGCAAATTTTCTAGTGGAGGCGGATCGTCGTGATGCGGTTCAACCGTTGGCGAATGCGAATTTTGTGGTTCGGGCGAAGCGGAAATTTCAAAATCGGCTGAATTGTTATCCACATCGAGCACGAAATTATTTTCATCGAATTTACGCGCGAGCGATTGACCAGCGAGCGGATTTTCTGAAAAAGCCGTTTCTTCAAAAATTGTCACTGTCGATCCGAAGCCAAGAGTGTCGACGACAGTCGACCCCGCATCAGAATACAAAACGACAGAATTATTGGCAGCAAGTGAACTCGCCGTCGAATAAATCGCATCAGCCGCAACTAATCCAGCATAATCGGCGTGAGCGATTAGAAAAAATCCATGAGCCGGAATTGTTGAGCCCTCAGAAAAAGTTGTCAGCAAGTTGGAGCTCGAACCAGCCGCCGTTTTTTTCGAGAGTCGCCAACCCGTTAAATCGATTAGGAATTCAGTCGGATTAAAAAGCTCAACCCATTCATCAGTCGTGGTCGCGCCAGCAATCTGAACTTCCGAAATCACGACATGGTCAACTTCCCCAGCCCAAACCACGCCAGACGAGACACAAAAAATCGTAAGGGTGAGGAAAAATTTTCGCAAAAAAAATAATCCTGGAGGCTCATTTTTTCGTAATCAAAGCTCTTTTGCAAAACGAGCGGAGATTTCGACTTGCCAGAAGGTGAAATTTTAGTGAAATGCGGGAGACTTAATTTTGTAGCTCTTTACCGCTAAACTGCTCAGGTGATTGCGAATCGCCTCCAAGCTCGCTACCCTTTCGACCATGTCCTCGGAATTACGATTGTGGGGCTCGCGATTTTTGGGCTGATTATGATTTCGTCCGCGAGCGTTTACGAAAGCTACCAGGCTTATGTGCGCCAAGGCATTGATTGCGCCGCGCTCGATGCGAATTGCAATGATTTTTATTTTTGGCGGCAGGTGCGCAACATCTTGGTCGCGATTCCGTTTGGTTTGATCGCCGCCGCGATTCCCTACCTCTTCTGGCGCAAAGCGGCACCGGCGCTTTTTGTCGCCAGTATTCTTTTACTCATCGCGCTCTTCATCCCTGGTCTCTCGACGGGTTGGGGCACGAGTCAGAGTTGGCTCACAATCCCAATTTTGAATTCGGTTCAGCCAGTCGAAATCGCGAAGTTGGGTTTAATTTTTTACCTCGCGCGTTGGATGGAGGGACGCAAAGATGCCATCGCGACAATTGAAAATGGTTTCATTCCCTTTGCCGTGATTCTGGGAATTATCGTGATTTTATTAATTTTGCAGCCGGATTTCGGCAGCGTGCTGGTGATGACTTTGGTTGCGACGGCAATTTATTTCGCCGCGGGCGCACGCGTGAAACACATCGCCGTCGGCGGATTGATCGCCGTCACGCTCGCGGTCTTAATCGTGAATGTCGGCGGGATGGATTATGTCAAAAATCGTTTCGCCGCTTTCCTCGACCCATCGCTCGATCCGGAGGGCATCGGTTTCCAGGTGAAACAAAGTTTGATTGCGGTCGGCAAAGGCGGAATTTTTGGCGCAGGGCTGGAAGGTTCGACACAACGCTTCGGCTATTTGCCGGAAGTTCAGTCCGATGCGATTTATGCCGCGACCAGCGAAGCCTTCGGATTTTTCGGCAGCACAGTCGTCGCCGGATTTTTCCTGCTAATCGCCTACCGCGGATTTCGCATCGCGGAAGCGGTCCCCGATCGTTTCGGACAGCTCGCCGCCGTCGGACTTTCCGCTGCGCTCGCCGGTCAAGCCTTCGTCCACATCGGCGTGAATATCGCGCTCCTGCCCTACACCGGCATCACGCTGCCCTTCGTCAGCTACGGCGGCAGCTCACTCGCGACCAGTTTCGTCATCGGCGGAATTCTGCTCAATATCTCGAAATACGCGAACATCCACTCGGCGAATTTTTACCGCGAACAAAATATCTCCGCACGACAACGCCAGCAAGCCCGTTCAAATTTTTGAGGTAAAATCTCAGCGTGGATGATTTCCCTGGACTTCGCGCGACCGAAAAAGTACTCTTCGTCGTTCGTAAACATTGGGTGGCTTATCTTAAAATTTTTTTGAAATTGGCAATCAATCTCGGCATAATTTTTCTGCTCGAGTATTTCATCATCAACCGATTCCCGCACGGCTCACTGACCTACCTGATTTTCAACGAGTTTTTAATTTTTTATCTGCTCGGTTCCTGGTGGTTCACTTTCAACGGCTGGCTCGATGAAGAGCTTGATACGCTCATCATTACGAACGAAAGACTAATCGATACGACCCAGTCGGCATTCATTTCGATCGAGACTTCGAGCGCCGATCTCGATGAGATTCAAGATGTGAGCGGCAAAGTCTCAGGATTCGTCGGAGGCCTGTTCCATTTCGGCAATCTCACTGCCCAGACTGCGAGCGCCCAAAATGTCTTTTTTATGGATTATGTCAAAGATCCAGAGCGTTATGTCGATTTCTTGATTGAATCCAAAACTCAGTATCTCGCGCACAAACACGGCCAATGAAAAAATATTTTTGGCGAATTTTCGGCTGCGCGATGAATTATGCTGACGCGGAACGCGTCGCCCAAGTTTTAGCGAAATTGGATTTCGTGCGCACGGAAAATCTGGCTGAAGCCGAGCTGGTCTTACTCTTTAGCTGCGCCGTGAAACAAAAAGCGGAAGACAAAATTTTCGGTGAGCTGGAAAAATTTGCGCAGTGGAAGGCCGCCGCACCGGGACGCCAGATCGGACTGACCGGCTGCGTCGTGCGCCAAACTTCCGACCAAGCCACTGTCCGAAAAGATCAATTTCTACGACGCGCCCCAAGTCTTGATTTCGTCTGGCGCATCGAAGATTCGGAGCAACTGCCCGAATTTCTCGCTGGAACTGAAGGATTGAAATCTACCAACTACAAACTACCAACTACCAGCTTCCTGTCAATCGAACCTCTGCGCCAAAATCAGCGGCAAGTCCTGGTGCCAATCTCCACCGGCTGCGACAATTTTTGCAGCTACTGCATCGTGCCCCACGCCCGCGGGCGCGAACTCTCACGCGAGCCGGAAGAAATTATTACGGAATGCGAAAAAGCTGTAAGAAACGGAGCGCGCGAGATTACACTCCTCGGACAAAATGTAAATTCTTTTCAGAAAAAACCTGGTGCTTTCGCCGAACTTTTGCAACGCGTCGCAGCAATCCCGAAGCTTCAGCGACTGCGCTTCATGAGTTCGCATCCGAAAGATTTCGACGCGAGCATCATCGATGTGATGGCGGCGCAGGAGAATATCGAACGCCACCTCCATCTCCCCGCGCAGCACGGGGATAACGAAATTTTGAGAAAAATGAATCGGAACTACACGGCTGAGAAATATCTCGGTCTCTTGGAAAAATTCCGCGCAAAATTACCGCACGCCTCCATCACGAGTGATTTCATCGTCGGCTTCCCCGGCGAGACTGAGGCGCAATTCGAGAACTTACTGAAATTTTACAAGCAAGCTGATTTTGACTTCGCTTTCTTCTCGCAATACTCCCCGCGACCCGACACCGCTGCCGCCACTTTCCCGAATCAAATCCCAGCCAGCGTGAAGAAAGAACGCTTCGCACGACTGAATCAGCTCGTCGTCGCGACCACCGCCCAAAAATTCGCGCGACTAAAAAATCAGACAGTCGAAGTTTTGGTCGAGAAATGCAATTGTCATTCCCCTGAAAACGGGAATCCAGAAAAAAACGAAAGCTGCATTTGCGAAGGTCGTAGCTCGGAGTTTTATCTGACGAAATTCGCGGGCGACGCGAAACTCATCGGCGAGCTCGTAAAAGTCAAAATCACGCAGCCGCGCGAAGTTGAGCTTTTCGGAGAGATTTTGCGCTAAAATGCCCGGCGTCGGGGTGTGGCGAAGTTGGCTATCGCGCCTGGTTTGGGACCAGGAGGCCGGAGGTTCGAGTCCTCTCACCCCGACCATTTTGGGCTTTCATAAGAGCTAAATGGTGTTTTCACCGCTTTTTTGTTATGCTTGACTTTTCAAATTTTGGATGTTAAAATAACATCGAAATTAAAACCAAATTTGAACGACCACAAACACAATTTCGGCCGAATCCTGGGGAAAATCTTGAATGTCGCCTCCCATGAAGCTCCTCGGGTCTTTTTCGCCTGGCTGCTGAAATTCTTTTTCATGATTGGTTTCACGGTCGGCTGGACGATGCTGACTGCGATGCTCGTCGGGCGCGTCGGCATCGCCTATCTCCCCTACCTATATGTCGCGAACGCCGTTCTCGTAATTGTCAGCACGATTTTTTTTGGTGAACTCGCGCACCGTTTTTCGAAAACAAAGTTGATTTACACCACGATTGGCAGCGGGACGATTTTGCTCGGCGGCGCCTTCGCTGTTTTCCAGAATGCAGAAAATTTGTGGCTCTTCCTCGGTCTCGCGCTCGTCGCCGAATCGATTTTCTTCGCGCAGCTGAATATCTTGCTCGGACTTTTTATCGAAGATCTTTTTTCACCGCTCGAGGGCAGCCGCGCCATCCCGATCGTCGAGTCGAGCGAATATGTCGGCGGCATCGTCGGCGGTTTGCTCATTCTCGGCGGACTGAATTTCTTTCAAGCGGAAGCGATTGATTTGAGCTGGATTTGGATTGGCGCGATTGCACTCATCTTCCCGGCGCTTTTCATTTTCAATCATTTTCGGCAGAAATTACCGAAGCTCGAATTTGCCGAGAAACCAGTGCGGCTTTCGAAATTCGAGCAATTCCACGAAGGTCAAAAGCAGATTCGCAAAATACCCTTCCTGTCCGGACTGGTCTTCGTCGTGCTATTGCAATGGACCTTTCTCACGCTGCTGAATTTTCAATACACCACCGCCGTCAACATAAATGTCGCGCACGCCAGCGCGACAACCGTCGAGGCAACTCACGCTGCCGCCGGAGAATCGCACGAAGATTTACTCACTCACGGTCTCGGAAAATTGCATGTCATCTTTTTCACGATTGCCTTTCTGACGCAAATTGTTTTGACGAGTCGCCTCATCGGCCGCTTCGGCATCGTGCGCACCTTGCGACTGCATCCGCTCGCGAGTTTTGGCAGCGCACTTTTGATGATTGCGAAACCCGGCTTCGGTTCGGCTGTTTTCGCCAAAGGCCTATTCGAATCGACAACCGGGATCTATACTGCCGCTTACCATTCGAGCTTTTACGCGCTGCGGGAAAAAATTCGCGGCAGTGTGAAGGAATTTTTGGAAGGTCTGATTCGCCCGGCAGGCGTCCTGCTCGGCACAGGAATTTTGATTCTGGGTGAAAAGTTTTTGAATGCGGAAAGTTTCCCGCTCGTGATAAATTGCACGCTCGTCACCGCGGCAGCGACGATGAGTTTGCTACTCTCGCGCCACCAGAAAAATTACACGAAAATTTCAGCCGCGAATCTCAAACTTTTTGGCAACCACCCTGCCAAATTTCAGTCGATTGAAATTCTCGCGCAACCCGGTCACGACTGCGCCGCCGAAATTTTGGTCGAGAAGTTGAGCGATAGCAACGAATCGCCGTTTTTGAAAATTAAAATTTTGGCAACGCTCGGTCTGCTCTCCGATCCGCAAGCAGTGCCCGCAATTTTGGCATGCTTCCGCGACTCGAGTGAAGAAGTCCGCCTCGCCGCCGTCGAAGCGCTCGCGGCTTTCAAAAATCTCGCTGAAAAAGGTTTCACGCACCGCCGCGTGATCGACGCATTGAAAGAACTTTTTGGCAGCGACAGCTCACCGGAATTACGCTCAGCCATCGTGCGCGTCTTCGCCAATTTGCGCGAGGAAGAGGCAGTGCAATTCATCATCGCCGAGCTGCAGAATTTGGAATCGCCGATTCGCGGCGACTGCGTCTATGTCTGCCGACAGTTCCAGGATCTCGGCATCACGCACTACATCGAGCCGTATTTGAAATCGCCGAACCTCACGATTCGCGCGAATGCGCTGATTGCGCTCTGGCAATTCCAGGGTTACCGCCTGCAGCTCAATCGCCTGCTCGCAGAAATTCTCGAAGCAACCGACCGTGAATCGCGCAAAATTTCCACCCACTTGCTCGGCGAAATTCGCGCCCGCAATGAATTGCCGCGACTCCTGAATCTACTCGATGAGAATGACGATGAGCTGCGTTTGCTGGCTGCGCTTGCCCTCGGGAAAATGGGAAATCCGATCGCGCACCATTTGCTTGCGGAATTTATTTTGCATCCGAATCTCGAGCTTTCCGCGCATGCCAAAAAACAACTCGCGCATTTACCGGAAAAAACCCGCAAGAGCGTCGAGAAGATTTTGCACC
The DNA here is from genome assembly GCA_041665585.1 of Patescibacteria group bacterium. Taxonomy (NCBI): domain Bacteria; species Patescibacteria group bacterium. The sequence goes on from JBAYIN010000006.1 coordinate 78,217, forward strand.
ACCGCCTCTCGGCGAAATTAAATGGACTACTCGCTGCCACCCACGCGCGCTCCATCGAAAAAATCAGCGCTGAAACTCTCACCCGCATTCGTCGCGTCTATGAACTCGCCGATGATTGGGAAGAGGTCGCACGCGTCGACGCTGTCCTCGCCGGACGCGATTTTGAATAATTTATTTTTTAACCCCTTTAGGTATGCCAACCACCACTCTCGGAACGGAGACTCGTCAGGCTCACGGAAAACCATACTTCGTCTTACCGCTGAGCAACAGTCTCAACCCAAATGACATCTCGGAATTCGAGGAACGCCTCGAGCCGGTGTGGACCAGTAAGCACCGCTACCTCGTCCTGGATCTCGGCGACATCGATCTCGTGAGCAGTCGCACCGTGAGCTACCTGGAAAATTTGCACCGCGAACTCGCCGCTGCCGAAAAACAACTTGCGCTAATTAATGTCAATGAAGAACTCCGCGACACTTTGGAATTCGTCGGACTTTCTAAATTGATTGAGGTCTTCGATGAAGAGAAGAAATTCCTCGAGGCGATGCATCTAGCCGGAATTTAATTTTCGGCTGGGCAAATAAAACTCTGTACTCCGCCCATCCTCGTTGCGCTCAGCGCAGCGGGGATTTTATTTTGGCTCCAGCGTGACGCATGAAAGTTGGGTGACCAGATAAATGGAGTTGCTAAAATAGCAATCGAATACCCCAATTGAAATGTCCGAGCTGACAACCATTTTTTTAGCCAAAATTTTACTTGCCACAGTCGGCATCGGATTCGCTGCGTTATTTTATTTTTTCCGGAAAAACCAATTCTTCAGAAAATTTTTAATTGGGGTTTTCATCCCCTTCGTGATTTTGGCATCTTGGGGTTTTTTAAATTTTGATAAAAATCTCATCGATGTCGGCTACTGGGATATTTACCACTACTATCTGAATGCGAAATATTTCGACGAGCTTGGCTACTTCGACCTCTACCGCGCTTCACTCGTCGCGAATACCGAGAATGGCGGACCGTTTAAAAATGTGACGAATGTGCGTGATCTCAGCACACAAATCCAGACCATTCCTGATAATCGCTCCACCAACACTGAGTCGCTGCGCGCGAAATTTTCGCCGGCGCGCTGGGAGGAATTTCGCGCCGATGTTAAATTTTTCTTTGAAAAACTGGATCCCGTCGTCCTCACTGATCGCGGCTACAACGCCTCGCCGACCTGGAATAAAACCGGCTCGCTGATTGCGAATGCATTACCGCTCACGAATCCGGCGGCCATCCCAATCATCTATGCGCTCGACATTTTAATTCTCGTCGGAATTTTCGGCATCATCACTGCATTTTTCGGAATCGTCCCGGCGCTTTTTTTCGTACTGCTGCTCGGCGTCAATCCGCTCGAAATGCGCCCACTGCAATTCGCCTTTTTGCGACTGGATTGGCTGCTCGCACTCGTCGGCAGCATCGCCCTTTGGCGGAAACAAAAATTTGGCTTGTCCGGCGCACTACTCGCGTTTTCCGCTTTTCTCCGCATCTTCCCGGTTGTTTTGCTCGCTGGAGCAATCGTACAAGCTGGTCTGGAATTCTGGCGCAAACGAAAAATCTCGCCGGCGTTTCAGCGATTTTTCCTCGGCTGCACCATCGCGGCACTCGTGCTCCTGCTCTACGGCAGCCTCGATCAAGCCAATCATTTTGATTTTTCGCGCTGGGTCGACTTCGCTAAAAAAATTAGCATCCACTCGCAGACCGCCTCAAATCAACGCAGCGGAATTAATTACCTCGTTCCAGCTGCGATTGATTTTTTACGCCTGCCCGTGAAATTATTGATGCTCGGACTTTTCGCTTGGGCGATTCGCCGCGCGCCAAGTGAAAAATTAATTCCACTCAGCCTGCTGCTGGTGCCGGTCGTGACAGCACCCGCCTCGTACTATTTTTGCAGCGTCGCAGTCTTGGTCTTGGCTTTTGCCGACCTAGCGAAAAAAGAAAACGCTCTCGGGCTCAGCTGTATTTTGCTCGCTTTTATTTTGGAAACATTTGGCGTCATCCACGAAAATGTCTATCACAATTCCGACACGAGTTATTATTGGTCGGGACTATTCTTCATCTTGAGTGTAGTTTTGCTTTTCATCGTGGAGGGCACGAAAACGCAAGCGCGGAAAATCAAATCACGCCAGGGATGAAACGCCAGCGGACTTTCTTGGCGTAGCGGCGGTAGTCCGGATCGGCACTCAAGTGACGCTCTTCCGTCAGCGCACGCAGAATGTAAATCGCGTTCCAGCCGAGCAGCGCGACGAAAGTTCCGAGGTCGAGAAACGGCAGAAACTCAAACCACCACGCGAGATTCTTGGCGGCGTAGGCGGGATGGCGCACGAAACGATACGGACCACTCGTGACGATGCCACGATTCGTGAGATTGCTCGCCTTGAAACCGAGTGCCAAGGTCGCCCAAACATAAATCAGGAAAGCGATGAGCACACCAATCTTGAGCGCATCGGTCACCCAAACATTGTCGAAGAGCGTGAAAGCTTTGTCGAGCGAAATGAATTTATCCGCGACGGAATTGAGGGGCGGATAACATATGAGCGCGACGACCCAGCCCGAGACGAAAGGATCGACCGACCTAATCCGATTGTGGAGGAAACGAAATTCGAAAGCATAAGCAAAAGCAAAGACAGCGGTATCAATCAGAAAAATTGTCTGGAAAATGAAGTCGTAACCCCACTGCCAAAAAAATGAGACGAAGCTCTGGTCGGGGTTAGCGGTATGCCAGAGCTCGAGCAACTTTTGGAAATGCTGAAAAAAGAAATTCAACATCAATGGTAAAAAGAAAAATTTGACGAGGTAAGAGAGCGCCGCCGTCCGCGCCGCCGCGCGATTTTCGGGCGAGCGTTTTCCGCGAAAAATAAAGTTAACTAAAACGACCAGCTTGTCGCGTGCGTAATCTATCTCCGTGGAAAAAAAGTGAAAGCGGATGAGATAGTAGGGCAAACCCAGGACGAGATAGACCGAGAAAAAAAATTTGAGAACTGTGAGCACCTCGTCGCTCAGAAAATCACGGTAGTAGCTGTGGAACGAATACACCCCTAAAAAAACCGTAAAAATCAGGAAATTGCCGAAATAATGTGCGACCGTTCGTTGTAAAGTTTTAAGCATCAGCGTCCAATCTCAGCCTGAAGTAAATGCGCCAAACTATCGAATCCAGGTGGCGGATTATTTTGGATGCGCGAATCGTAGCGCAGCACAACCGCTTCAGGCGCTGTTGTCCCATTGGCTGATTCCGGTTTTGGCAATTCGTCGTAAGCAATTTCAGAGAAAGGGTGCGCCGTATTATCACAGCCGGAAACTTTCCAATTGGATGAGCCGTACGGTGAAAGTTCCGATGTCAGATTGCCACAGCGGAAATACTCGCGCAGATACGCGAGATCGTATTCGACTGCTTCACTCCAAGCCGGATCTGGGAAGCCTCCGCCAATTTCGTAAGGTCGCCGCGAAGGCAGACAGCTCGGATCGTTCCCTGGCCAATTTGGATTGACTGCGCCACCGATGGAATTCAGCGAGACAATTGTCCCTTCCCACAAAATTTGGTTTTTGAAAGTCTGGTACCACTGCGTACTGTTCCTATTCGTCGGCAAATGCCAATTCGCATCTGTGGATTTCAAACTACCCTCAAGATAATAAGCACCGACAACATTAGTCGGATCAGGATGCAGGAAGGCGCCGCCGCCATAGGTCGCTCCGCAAACTTTATTTTCGAGCAAAATCACGCCGAGACTGGCGTTCGAATTGGGCGGGTAAATAAGATTGTCTTTGATGCGTAAATCCGCGCCGCGCACGACGAGTGTCACCGGATAAGGCGGGAGCAGGATGCTGTCACCATCGGGATTGTCGAGTGTCACTGAACCGCCACTCGGTGGATCGAAGAAAATCACATTACCGCGGGCACAATCTGAAAGATACGCCGCGGCACCATTGACCGGATCAGCTGAAGTATTGGAATAATCAATGTAGTTGGTTGCGTGATTCAGCGCGTCAAGCGAGCCAAGGGTGACGCCTTTACCAGTCGCATCACAACCACAAAGTTCGACGATACGACCATTTGAGCAAGTAAAAGACTGGCATTCATCGTTCTCGTGAAATGGCTGCAAAATTTGGGCGATGCGCGGATTCATCAAAGTGCGCGCCTCTGGATAATTCGTGTCGCAAATGTTGACGTTGTCTGCCACGCTGGCGAGAGCCTTGGAGCAATTCGCACCCGTCCCGCTGATTGGCTGGACGCGCGTGTCGAAGTAGCAAGTTTGGTTAAATGATCCCGGCGTGCTGGTAGGCACATCGTCATATCCGATAATTCCGTGGCTAAGACAAACCCCAGCCAGATAAGCCGTGCAACCGTAAACTGGTCTTCTGTCGGAAATATATTTCGCAATGCGAACTTTGTAAGCTGATTTGTATTGCGCCGCCAAATACATTTTATTACCGACGATTTGAAAACGGCTCTGCGGGAGACAGTCCGACCAGCCCGCACTGCGAATATCGTAAACATTGTTTGCCACAATCGGGCGACTCGCAATTTGCACGCAAACGGCAGCCGGATCAAGCGAACAACCACCGGTCTCGCTGATGCTCACCGGAATCGCAACCTCGCCATTTTCAATCGGCAAAGTCGTGAACTCACAGTCAATCGGCAACGGCGTGCATTCAATATCAGTCGAGCAACCGCCGCCACTGGAAGAACCACCTGAAGAACCGCTGGATGAGCCGCTCGAAGAACCACTGGACGAACCACTGGACGAACTACCGCTACTTGAAGAACTGCTGGATGAGCTACTGCTTGAAGACGAAGTACTACTGCCTTCACCTTCGCCTTCACCCTCACTTTCGGTTTGACAATACGAGGAACAACCATCACCTGAAATCAAATTACCATCATCACAGACTTCGTAAACACCGGCATCATTCGGTCGTTGAACAATGTTGTCGCCGCAGAAGTTCGGAGGCGGAGGACAAGTACAGTTGCCTAGACACTTACCTGGACAAGCAGTGGCATCCGTACCGTCACAGATTTCGTAAGAGCCAGAACTGTTGGGCCATTGACGAATGTTGTCACCGCAGAAATTCTGAGACGGAGGTGTGCAATCATTACGGCAGGAGTCGGTGTTAATGGTGTTGCCATCATCACAAGCTTCACCGGAATCTTTGACGCCATCGCCGCAGATTGGAAGTGTGCAGTTGTTGCGGCAGGAGTCGGTGTTAATGGTGTTGCCA